>DATAYX010000257.1:0-3726 GCA_036272355.1 Acidimicrobiales bacterium | reverse complement strand
ACCGGAGAACGGTCGCAGGTGCCGCATGCGGCGCGTCGAAGATCCGCGTCCGGGTCCGGCGCTCGCCTCAGCGGTAGCGGTCCGCCGGCACCCACTCGCCGTGGCTGCGCAGGGGAAGGCGTACCGGCAGGTGGACGACGGCCTCGGGGCCGCGACGGCCCATCGAGGACGCGTCGAGGACGTAGATGTCGCTGGTGCCCCGGCTCGCATCGTCGACGACGCTGAGGAGCCACCCCTCGTCGTCGCCGCGCCCGTCTACCGCCCGGACGAACAGAGGCTCGCTCGGGCGGCGCCCCGGACCCGGGTGCCACGCCAGCGTCTCGCCCCGGGCGACATCGAATTTCAAAAGGCCGATCGGTGTGGTGCCACGCTCAACGACGGCGAGCGGGTCCACGGCGGCGCTCCGCGGCACACCCGTCGACGCAGCGGGGTCCGCCCAGTCCTGCTCGAGCGAGTAGCCGTAGCGGAACGGCGCCCCCTCGAGCAACGCGTCCATGCGCGGATACTCCACGTTTCGGTCGTCGACTTGTGACCGTTCGAGACGATCGCCCGTGACCCGCCAGCGTTCGAGCACGCCCAGGCTGCCCCCGATCGACGTCAAGCCGACCCCTTGTGGTCCCACGACCGATTCTTCCGGGTCGTACGGCCGTCCTCCCTCGAGTGCGTCGTAGCGGCAGACGAACAAGACGATCTCGCCCGAGTCCTCCTCCCACGCGCCGAGCACGTGGGTCACCAGACACGGGTCCAGGCGGAACCAGCGGACGCTGCTGCCGTCGCCGTCGCGAGGCACAACGCCGAGCCAGCCCTCAGCACCGGGCACCCAACCGAACGGAACGGCGCGCCCGCCCGGCTCGCCCAGTCGCGTCGTCGGTGACTCGATGAACACCACATGTCCCGACGTGATCGCGACGTCGTGTTGCCACGTAGCCCGCTCCAGCTCGACCGCCTGCGTTCTCCGCAGGGCGCCACTGGCGTCCCATTCCCCGATTCGGAGCCAGATGCCCTCGGGCTCGCCTTCCGCCAGCCCGGGCGCTGAAGCGGCATCCGGATGTCCGCGGTCGTCGACTGCAAACAGCACGCGGGAGCCGTCCGACGCCACCCGGTGCACGTGCGACGCGACCGGCACGGACAGGGCTCCTGCGAAATCCTGCGGCTCGAGCAGGCGCGAGTACTGCGAGGGGAGGCCCGTCTCGGGGAGGGCCAGGACCGCACCGGCGTGCCAGAACACCGAGGCGTTCGCGTCGGACTCGCTCCAGCGGTAGGTGACCGCCTTGCCGTCGCGGAACTCGATTGCGTGGACCGCACCGATGGGCAGCCCGGAGTCTGAACGGTGTTGGCCCGGCTCGGCGTCCGTCGACGCCCCGCCGTCTTCGAGCGACCCGGCATCCACCGGTTCGGCCGCTTGCGGCGCCCATGGGGACCGTGGCCCGATCCGGAACAGCGTCCCTTGGAGGTCAGGCGGCAGCGCCCCCTCCATAGGGAGTGAGGCCTGTTCGATACCGATTACCACAGCGCTTCGATCACCACGACGATGTCGGGGAGCATTCCCCGAGCGCACGTCGCCCAACCCCATAGCACGGCCTCAACCTGCGATGTTCGACGAGTCGGCCCGGCCATGCAGCCGGTCAACCTACTTGCGTATGGCAAAGTCGAAGGCATGCCCACGCTCTCTGAGGACCTCGCCTTCCGCGGCCTGATCCACCAGATGACCGATCCGGCGTTGCCCCAGCGGCTCGACCAACCGGGTCTCACGGTCTATGCGGGTTTCGACCCCAGCGCGGATAGCCTGCACGTGGGCAGCCTGCTGCAGCTCTGCACACTGCGCCGCTTCCAGGAGGCGGGGCACCGCCCCATCTCGCTCGCCGGCGGGGGGACAGGCATGATCGGCGACCCCGGTGGCAAGGAGGACGAGCGCCAGCTCCTCACGCTCGAGACCATCGAGGGCTACCTCGACGGCATCCGTCCGCAACTGGCCCAGTTCCTCGACATGGACCGGGCGTTGCTCCTCAACAACGCCGACTGGCTCGGCTCGATCTCGACCCTCGAGTTCCTGCGCGACGTTGGAAAGCACTTCACCGTGAACCAGATGGTCGGCAAGGAGTCGGTGCGCACCCGCTTCGAGCGCCCTGATCAGGGCATCTCCTACACCGAGTTCAGCTACATGCTGTTGCAGGCCTACGACTACCTCCGTCTCCACGTCGACCACGGGTGCGATCTGCAATTCGGCGGCAGTGACCAGTGGGGCAACATCACCATGGGCATCGAGCTCATCCGCAAGGTGTGTGGCGACGAGGTCTGGGGTTTCACGACGCCCCTCATCGTCAAGCCTGACGGCACGAAGTATGGCAAGACCGAGACGGGGACGGTGTGGCTCGACGCGAAGCGGACGAGCCCGTTCGCCATGTACCAGTTCTTCGTCAACACGGCCGACGAACAGGTGGGGGACCTGCTGCGCTACCTCACCTTCCTGGACCATGAGGAGATCAAGGCCCTCGACGAGGCGACAAGCACCCACCCCCAACAGCGCGCCGCCCAGAAGGCGCTGGCCCGCGCCGTCGTCGCGCTCGTGCACGGTGCCGACGAGGTCGCGAAGTGCGAAGAAGCGTCGGCCGCATTGTTCAACGAGGAGATCGCCGGCCTGAGCGAGGAAATGCTGCTCGCGGTCACCGCGGATGCGCCCACGACCCAAGTGCCCCGGTCCGACCTGCTGACCGGTGGTCTCACCCTGGTCGATGCCCTCGAACGGACCGGACTGGTCACCTCCAGAGCGGACGGGCGCCGGACCGTCGACCAGGGCGGCGCGTATGTGAACAACGTGCGCCAGACAGACGCCGCGCGCACCCTTGGCCAGGACGACCTGTTGCACGATCGCTACGTCGTCCTGCGCAAGGGTCGCCGTGACGTCCACATTCTCCTGACGGCATGAGCGCTGCGTGAACGCGCGGCTCGTGCTCGCCTCCCTTGCCCTCACCAGTGCCACGGCGGTGACGCTCACTTCGTGCGCGGGGGAGGATCAGAGGGGGTCGCCCGCGCACCGCATGTCGGTATGGGTGAGCGGCACGAACCTCGGCGAAGATATCGGCACGCTGGTTGCCGATAACGCCCGGATCGCCAAGGTCGTACCCAACGGCTCCGGCGCGGTGCACGCCGCCTGCGGCACGCTCGTCACCGACGCCGAGATGGCCAACACGGAGTTGCCGTCGCCCGACCCCGAGGTGACCGACCTCCTCACGAAGGCGTACGGCCTGGAGGGCACCGCAGGCAACGAGTGCTACGACGCGGGATCGACGAACAAGAAGCTGTTGGCGGAGTCGGCCCGCGATGCGATCAAGGCCGAGGCGCTCTCCAACGAGGCCCTTCAGCGCATCCGGGCCATCGACGGCAAGGCGCCCGCGACCACGACGACGGTGGGAAATTCGGGCAACTCGGGAGGCATCTTCGGGTGACGGACACCGACGGCACTGACGACACCGACACCGACAGTCCTGAAGACGAGCTCGACCGCCACCGACGCCGGGTCCTGTGGGCCATGCCGACCGGCCTGTACCTGATCGGCAGTCGCGCCGGCGACGAGGTCAACCTCATGACGGCGAACCTGGTGGTGCAGGTCTGCATCGAGCCCAAGCTCGTGGCGGTGGCGCTCGAACACGAGGCGATGACGATGCGTCTGGTCCGCGAGGGTGGCGCCTTCAGCGTCTCGCTTCTCCCGCGCACGGAGCGTGCGGT
>DATAYX010000256.1:0-6690 GCA_036272355.1 Acidimicrobiales bacterium | reverse complement strand
CCCGATCCGCGCGTGGCCCCAACCGCCGAACGCCGTGAGCTCCGTGCTGGCGGCGTAGGTGAGGTAGTCCTCGCCGCCCGGGCCGACGCAGAGGAACGCCGAGTTCGCGTGCTCGAAGGCGACGCTCGAGATCCCGGACGCCGAATTGAAAGCCTCGCTCGGCACCATGAGCTGCGTCCCGCCGGACCAGTGCAGCCAGGTCGTCGGAACGGACGGATCGCCCGCACCGAGGCTGAACAGATACGGCTGGTCCAAGATGTTCGACGTGGCCACCAGGTGCCACGTTCCGTCGACGGTCAGGAACTCGTAGTTCTCGATCGTGTCGCCGTAGACGACCACGTCCGGCCGGCCGACGAGGTGGAAGGGCTTCGCCAGTGCAGGGGCCCATGCGATCTCGAAGTGCTGGTGCTGTGCGGCCGTACCGGCTTTGAATCCCAGGATCACGCCGTGACCCGTGAAGGCGAGGGCCGCGTCGATCATCCGGCCGGCGAGGCCGTGGGCGAGCGGATGTGCAGCCGTCCACGAAGTGAGGCGCGACGACGTGCTGATCCGGTACTCGAGCTGGCCCGGAACCGTCTGGTAGGTGACGACGAACTGGCCCGCCGGGTCCCGCACGACGTCCGGTGACGCGGCGTCGGTGGCGATGACCGTGGGCGCTGACCAGTGCCGCAGGTCCGGGCTGTGGGCGATGGCGACGTTCCAGTGCACGTGCGGCGCCGCGCGCGCGGCGCTCAGTTCGCTGAAGAGCATGTGCCACTCGCCGCCGGACCACTGCAGCGCTTGGTCCTTCACGCCGTGGTCCGGGTAGGACAGAACCGGATTGCGCAAGGCGGCCCAGTCGACGGTGGGCGGAGGTCTCCCGACGATGCAGTCGTGGTCGTGGCCTGGCGCCAGCACCGCACGGGCTGCACCGGAAGCACGGGATACACCGGAAGCTCCGACTCCGACGACTGTCCCTGCGAGAAGGCCGCCAACAATGCCGAAGAGGCACGCCAGCAGCGCAGCACCGAGAAGCCGAAGCCGGGCGACGACCTCCGTGAACCTCACGCCGCCAAGGTACTTTCACAGTTGACCCGTGGGTGAGAGCGGCAACAAAGAAAATGAGAGCACCCACATGAAACGAGGCGCGCCAAAGCGGCGCGCCTGTTTCACTTCATCTCGATTTGAACCCCTCCGCCACTGCCCTGTCGCCCAAGGCCCTCATTCCCGCTGAGGCGGCGGGTCGTGGTTCCGCAACCGGTTGTGGAACCCGCACAACAGGCGTCCGTTCTCCTGCGTTGTCCGTCCCCCTCGGCACCACGGCAACATGTGGTCCGCTTGGCACCGGGACGCCGGGATGTCGCAGAAGGCGTGCACGCACTCACGGTCGCGCAGCTCGATAGCCCGTCGGGTCCCACCGGTGAAGAGGCGCTGGGTGGGGGACACCTCGACCCGACCCGACGGTTCCATCACGGCGCGCTCGAGGTCGGCGTACGACAGCCAGGGCACCAGCTCCCCGGGTGAGACGACGATGCCCTCGGCGAGCTCGCACACGCGGCCTGCCAGTGTGGGCCAGTCGACGAGGACGCTGAAGAGGGGAGCGGGTGGACGACGGGTGCCGTCGGACTGGACGAGGGATGAGCGGGCGGCCATTTCCACCAATGCGTCGGCCCGACGCTGCACCGGTGTCCGCCACAGGTCGTCGGTCTTCGGGTGGCCACCGGACTCTGCCCGTGCCCGGGCCCAATCCGCCTTGAAGAACTCTTCCTCGATCCGCATCAGCTCGTTGGTGACGATCGACCCGGAGATCGGGTCCAGGGTCACGGAGCCGACGTACATCCCGTTGGGAGTCGTGGCGAGATGCACGTCCCGCCGCTCGCGCCTCTCCTCGGCCGCCTCTTCGGATCCGTCGGGGTCGGCCAGCTGCTCCCAGTAGGCGACGGCCTTGACGAACTGGTCGAAGCGCAATCGCTTGGCTTTCTTGACGAGGATCCGCTCGTCGCGGGCCAGTGCGTCGTCCGTCCAGGGCCCGTTCACCGCGACGAGAGCGTCCACGTGGCCCGCGTTGATCTCGCCTTCGGCGAACGCCTCGGCGACGACCGGGAGCTGGCGAAGGTGCCGGCCCCGCCGGAACATCCGGGTGGCGACCCCGCGGGGGAGGCGGCACCTGCGGGTCAGCCAGGCCGTCGCATTCTTCGCGCCGTCAACCGCCCAATCGCTCGATTCGTCGTACGCAGTGGCCGCCGCGGAGAGCACCGACTCGAGGCGCGCGTGTTGGCAAAGAAGCGCTTCCAACGAGCCGCCGTCGCGGTGTGCATCGACGCCCTCGGAGAAAAGTGTGTCGATCGCTGCAGTCAGTTCGTCGATACCCGTGGCGTGCATCGCCTCCATAGAAGCATCCGGTTGTGACACTGAACGGGGTCGAAATCATCCCGAGAACGTCCGAAAAAAGCCGCGTTGCCGCCGACCGTTCTCCCTCGCACACCACAAGAGAAAGGAGCGAGCGTGATGGCCATGTGCGCGTTCTGCGGCAACGACATGATCCACGGGACGACGTGTTCGGAGGAGCGCCTGCGGATCGGCGGCGTCGAATACGAGCCGATCCGGTGGGGTGGGGAGAAGGGCTACCCGTTCCAGAACATGACGGAGCGGTGCGGGGACTGCAATGTCCCGAAGGGGGCGGTGCACCACCACGGATGCGATCTCGAGCAGTGCCCGGCCTGTTACAGCCAGGCGATCTCGTGTGGGTGTATGGACGACTGCGCGCCCGCTGGGGCCGGCGACAACCGCCGACGAGCAGTTGGGTAGGTGGACGGACGTCCGCCGCCGGACCGGGTCCGGCGTGGTCACGTCGGTCGGCAGCCCCTCATGACGCTCCACCCCGTCCCTCGAGCGCCTCCTTCATCAGTTGCATCTCCTTCTCGATCTGGGCGAGCCCGCTGGCCGACGCAGCGGCGGCGACGTCGTCGCTCAGCCCGTCGGGCAGGAGGATCCAGAGCATCAGGGTCGCCTCGCACGCGTGCTCACCCTGGGGGAGCACGACGAACTCCTCGTAGGCCTCGCTCCCACCCTTCATGCCGGCCGCAACCATGGTCGGGTGCACCGCGTCGATGATCCACAGTTCGACCGGCTGGGCCGCCGGGCTCTGGGGGTCGGCCATGGTGAAGGAATAGCGGGCGCCGGGGCCGTTCGTGCCCCCGGCCCGGATCGGTTGCCCTTCCTGGGTCCGGGTGAGGTTGCTGACGTCCGGGTTGTACTCGGGGAGGTTCGAGAAATCGAGGCGGTACTGCCACACGGCTTCCGCCGGGACGGCGAACGTCGCCGAGGCGACGGCGGAGGGATCTTGGTCGGGTGTCGAGAGCGGCATGGCGTCAGTATGCGAGATCGCAGCCGGGCGAGTCAGGCGAGTCAGGCAAGTCAGGCCAGTCAGGCGAGTCAGGCGAGCAGAACTGGCGAGCCAACTCAGGCCGGCGGCGGCGCCAGGATCTCCGCCGCTTCCCGTGCCCGCTGCAGCGACAACGCGATGAGGTCCTCGCTCCCTTCCCCGATCGCACCCGAGGCGTGCTCGATGAAGACCCCGACCACCATCGCGCTCAACATGCGCGCCACCGACGCCGCGCCCGCCCGCTCGGCCAGGTCCGGGCGGTGCTCGGCGATCCACCCCTCGATCGAGGATTGGAACGTCGTGAAGAGGTCGAGCCCGACCGACCGCGCCGTCGACTCGGATCGGATGGCCTCGCCGACCATGAGGCGGACGAAATCCTCCACCTCGAACATCGAGACGAGGATGTCGGCCAGCAGCTGCGCCAGCGGGGAGCCGATGTCCTCGTACTGGCGGGGGTCGGGCCTCGGTGCGTGCACGGGGAGGAACCCGTGCTCCACCAGCACCGCCTCGAGCAGCTCGCGCTTGGAAGGGAAGTAGTGGTACAGCGAGGCGACGTTGAGGTCGCAGGCCGAGGCCAGGTCCCGCATGCTCGTCCCGTCGACGCCCCGCTGGGACATCAGGCTCAGCGCGATCTGGAGGATCCGCCGCCTGGTGGCCGAGCCCTCGCCGGGTGGCGAGGCCGTCCGCGGCCCGCTGTCGCCCGCCGGCGATGGTGCGGTCGAACCCGGCTCTGACGAGTGGGAATCGATCGTCATCAAACTCTTCCTCCGCTCACTGACCGCTGAGGGCCTCTGAAACCCCAGGTCATCCCGCTGGTATCGGCACGATGAGGGCCGATCAGAAGCCGTCGGACCCTCACCCCCGTAGGTCGACGCCCCAACGCTCGTTTGCTATATATGACACGGGTGTCAGAGACCGCCCGTTCTTCAGGAACCAAAGGTAGGGGGTCAGAGGTCAAGATGCCAGGAGCAGACACCGCGGCGGACGCCGCCGCCATCCCGTTCGACCCGTACGAGCTCAAGGACATGGTCGGGGGCGACCTCCGCGACCCGTACCCGCTGCTCCACCGGCTCCGGCGGGAGTCGCCGGTCCACACCGGTCTCATCGACCTGGGGGACGGCCAGGACCACCTGATCCACGACCCCTCCAAGCCGCAGCCGGCGACCGTCTTCGGGTTCGACGAGACGGTCCAGGTGCTGCGCGACAACGAGACGTACTCGTCGGTGGTCTACGACGACGTCATAGGCATCGTGATGGGTCGGACCATCCTCATGATGGACGAGCCCGAGCACAAGAAGGTCCGGGACCTCGTCGCCTCGAGCTTCCGCTCCAAGATGCTGGCTCGCTGGGAGGAAGAGCTCGTGGCCGTCGTCGTCAACGAGCTCGTCGACTCCTTCATCGACCAGGGCCGCACCGACCTGGTGCGCTCGGTCACCTTCAACTTCCCCGTGCAGGTCATCGCGCGCATCCTCGGTCTGCCCCGCGCCGACTACCCGCGCTTCCAGCGCTGGGCGCTCGAGATCACGAGCGTGGCGACCAACTGGGACCGGGGCGTCGCGGCCTCGGAGGCACTGCGGGACTACTTCGCCGACGTGATGGAGGAGCGCCGGTCCAAGCCGGGCGACGACCTCATCAGCGACCTCGTGCGGGCGGAGGTCGACGGCGAGAGGCTGACGGACGAGGACATCTACTCGTTCCTGCGGCTGCTGCTCCCGGCCGGCGTGGAGACCACCTACCGCGCCTCGGGCAGCCTGCTCTTCGCACTCCTCTGCGACCGGTCCCAGTTCGACGCGCTCTACGGCGACCGCGAGCTCTTCTCCCAGGCGTTCGAGGAGGTCGTGCGCTGGGAGCCTCCGGTCACCGTGATCCTGCGCCGCGCCACGAAGAACACCGTCCTGGCCGGCGTCGCCATCGAAGAGGGAGCCGACGTCGCACTGATGATCGGCGCCGCCAACCGTGACGAGCGCAAGTACACCGAGCCCGACCGCTACGACATGTTCCGCAGCCAGCGCCAGCACGTCGGCTTCGGCTTCGGCGTCCATGTCTGCCTCGGCATGCACCTCGCCCGCATGGAGTCGCGCATCGCCATCAACACGCTGTTCGACCGTCTCGGGCCGTTCACCCTCGACCCGGACGCCGAGGCCCCGCACATCGAGGGTTTGGCCTTCCGTTCGCCGCTGTCCCTCCCGGTGGTCTTCGACGCCCGCTGACCTCACCGCTCGTTCCCGGTGACGCCGCGGTTCCGCCGGAGCCGCCATCGGCCGCCGGGACCAGGGCGCCGGACCAGAAGCTAGGTTCCATCGCATGGCCGAGACGAGCGAAGGCGACCCCATCGAAATCAAGATCGACTGGGATTTGTGCATGGGGTCGGGCAACTGCATGTTCTGGGCGCCCGACACGTTCGACCTCAGCGAGGACGGCCACGCCGTCGTCACCGACCCCACGGCGTCGCCCGAAGAGAAGATCCGCATCGCCGCCCAGGGCTGCCCGGTCGGTGCGATCTCGCTGTGGCGCAACGGCGCCCAGGTTGCGGTCGAGGACGGCGCCTGATGCCCATCGCCGTCACGGAGGAGCACGAGTCGCTCCGCCGAACCGCGCAGCGCTGGCTCGAGACGCACTGCCCGCCGACCGAGCCGCGTGCGCTCGCGGAGGCCGTGCCGGCGCCGTCCGCCGTCCCGCCCACCTCCGAGCTGCCGCCGGTGTGGGAGAAGATGGCCGCCCAGGGCTGGCTCGGACTGCACATCTCGGAGGAGGACGGCGGCCAGGGGTTCACGCTGGCCGAGGTCGCGGTCGTGCTCGAGGAGTTCGGGGCCGCGCTCTTCCCCGGCCCCGTCCTGCCCACGCTCCTCGTCTCGGCCGCGCTCGCCCGCCACGCGGACGCGGCGGTACGCGGGCGATTGCTGCCCGGGTTGGCCGACGGTTCGCTCACCGCGGCGATCGCGCTCGGCGCGTCCGTCGATGCCGAGCGGTCCGGCGACGGCTCCGTCGTCCTGCGCGGCGCCGTTCGCCCTGTCCTCGGGCTGCCGGTGGCCCAGCTCGTGCTCGTGCCGCTCACCGGGTCGGCCGAGTGGTGCCTGCTCGAACGCCCCGCCCTCGGCGACGCCCTCAGCGCCGAGGCTCTGCCCGCGCTCGATCCCACGCGTTCCGTCGGCGCGCTCGAATTCGCCGGCGGCGACCTGACGCTGTCCGCGGGCGGACAGGTCCTGATCCCCGACGACACGGTGCGCAGCCTCGCGCTCGCGCTGGCCGCGGCCGAGAGCGCGGGCCTGGCGCGCTGGTGCCTCGACACGGCGTCGGACTACGCCAAGGTGCGGGTCCAGTTCGGA
>DATAYX010000255.1:0-4264 GCA_036272355.1 Acidimicrobiales bacterium | reverse complement strand
TCAGTCGACATGGCCCGACACCACGGTCTGCCAATGCCGGTCCCGGAAGAACCAGACGCAACCGGCCAGGAGCAACGGGGCGGTCACGACGTAGGCCAGCCCGTTGAGCATGGGGGAGCCTCCCGCTCCCACGACGAGCATGGCCAGGCCGGCCACCGCAGCCAGCAACTTCGACCGCTGCGCCGTTGTCGCCGCCAGCAGGGTGACGCCCCAGAGGAGGTACCACGGCCACAGCGTGGGACTGCCCAGCGCGAAGAGGAGGAGCGCCAAGCCGATGAAGCGAACCACATTCGACCGGTGTGCGTTCCAGAGCAGCCACAGCGTGCCGGCGACGACGATGAGGCCGCAGATCACCTGCGTCACCGAGACGACGACGCCTCTCGACACCGGGATTCCGATGTCGTGCGCGATGGCGCTGAAGAAGACGCCCAGCGAGACCGAAGGCGTGGCCAATATCCGGAGTTCGGCAGGGACGCGCAACGCCGCCACGCTGAGCCACGTCCATCCGTACCCGGCCACGACGGTCCCCGTCACGAGCACCGCGGCGGACACGACGACCGTTTTCACGAACACCCGCCACCGTTCGTCCGCGGACGCACGCCGGAAGGCGACGACCGCCAGGAACACGATGGCCAGGGCGGCAGGCAGCTTGATCAGCGCACCCAGGGCGCACAGCGCGACCCCGACGGCAAGCCGGCCCTCCATGGCCAGGGTCACACCGGCGACCAGCAGCCCGACCATCAGCGCGTCGTTGTGGCCCGAGGCGATGTAACTGAACAGAGCGAGCGGGCTCAGGGCGGCCAGCCACAACGCGATGCCCGGATCGGTGCTCAACCGCCTCGCCAGGCGCGGCACGAACACCATGATGGCGCCCACGCCCAGGAGCTCGAGGACGCGGAAGGCGATGACCTGCGCGTCCAGGGAGTGACCTGCGACCGTGACCGTGGCCCGGCTGACGGCGACGAAGAGCGGTCCGTAGGGCGACGCCGTGTTCCGCCATACGTGTGCGATCGACTCCAGCTGCCGGCCGTCCCCGAGCGCGGCGGGCGCCACGTGGTACGGGTTGAGGCCGTGGTGCGCGAGGAGTCCTTGCGCCACGTAGCTGTAGATGTCACGGCTGAAAACAGGTGGTCCGAGGAAGAGCGGAAGCCCCCAGCAACCCAGGAGCACCCAGCAGCGGCTGATGGTCAGGTCGCCTTGCCGGGCGTGGAGGCCGACCCCGACCCATGCGCCCAGCAGGATGAGCACCCCGGCGTAGAAGCCGAGATGGAGCTGTGTGCTCCCCACGCCCGCGAAGTGGACCCAGTAGCGATCCGGCCCCGGGCGGGGGACCGCACCGATGCTGGTGCCGAACACCGCAATGCCGGCCGATCCGAGAGCTCCGAGAGCGGTCCAGAGGTTGATGGAGCCGACAGCCGTCCCCCGAGCGGTGCGGATCATGGTGGCGGGCGCTCCCATGGTGCTTGTCCCTTGGCCGGTCCCACGTCGGGTTCTCAGAGCCACTAGGTCCAGGAGACGTTATCCGGTCCGTCCCCCACAGTCGGGGCGCCGACCGTCCGCGGCAGGGCCTTCGGCACCGAGACCGGGTCCGACCGAGCTGTTTGCTGCCGTTTTGCGGATCAGGGTGAAATCGGCACGATCCGGTCGCTGGCTCGAGCAGCTGCCAGAACAAGGACGGCGAAATTCGTACCGCAATGGCGACAAGGCCGACCTGCCAGCGGCGCCAGGGGATGAGCGCCGGCGGGCCACCCCGCCGGAGGTGGATCAGCTCGGGCTGTCGGGCCTCCGCCAGCGCAGCGTGTCGCGCTCGAGGAGGTTGACGATCGAGCGCTCCGTGTCCGAGACGTCCTCGAACTCGACGCCGATCCGCACGATGCCGTCGGGACCTTCTTTTGCGTTCCGCACGTCGCCAGTGAGCGTCATGTCCATGGAGACGCCGATCGGGAGCCGCACAGAGAGGCTCCGGCCGATCAGTGCCGGAGCATCGGGGTGGCGCAGGTCCATCCCGACACCGAACGCAGAAAGGTCGAAGACCCCGCAGTCGCGCCACATGTCGAGCGGGTCGCCCTGCACGTGGCACAAACCGATCCATACAGCTGATTGGCGTTCTGCCCGTCGACGGTTCTCCACGGTCATCCTCCAGATTCGGCGCAGCGTCGATCGGAGGACGCGTGACCCCTTGGATCACTCTCGGCCAAAGTCCCGATCGACTTGAACACATCCTAAGAAGATCTGGCCGGTCGTGCCCGCTTGACTCCGGTACGGCCGAGGCCGACAGTGTGCCTGTGCGGGCAAGGCAGCGGAGCTGATTGTGGCCCTCTCGGCGACCGACCCGGGTGCCTGGGCCATCATCGGCTGGATGCTGGTGCTCAGCGCCGTCGGCGCCGTGATCCTCTGGGTCGTCACCACCCTGTTGCTGCGGGAGGGCTCCGTCGGCCGGTCTGACGGCCCGGAGCCGGGCGACTCGTAGGAGTCAGCGGCCCGTCCACACGGGCGGCCGCTTCTCGAGGAACGACCGCACGCCTTCGCGGGCGTCGGCCGACGACGATGCTGCAGTAAGCGCCGCACCGGTCTGCTCCCATCCGAGCTGGTCGTCCGTGCCCACCAGCGTGTTGACGGCCGCGAGGCAGGACTGCACTGACACCGGCGCGTTCTCGCAGATCTCCTGGGCCAGCCGCTCCGCCTCCGCCAGCGCCTGGCCCGGTTCTGTCAGGACGTTGACGAAGCCGACCTCGTAGGCCCGTGCCGCATCGATCGGGCGACCGGTCAGGATGAGCTGTCGGGCGACGTTGAGCGGCAGGGCGCGCGGACCGCGGAAGAGTCCGGCGCAGGTGGGCACGACGCCGATCCGCACCTCAGGCAGCCCGAAGCGCGCCGTCGCCGCCGCGACCACCAGATCGCACGCCAACGCGATCTCGAGGCCTCCGCCGAGTGCCGGTCCTTCGACCGCAGCGACGAGCGGCTTCCGGCGGGCGCGCCGGATGATGCCGTATTCGCCGCCCCGCTCCGTCACGTAGTCGCCGGCGGCCGTCAGGTCGCTCCCCGCACTGAAGACGTCGGCCGTGCCCGTGAGCACGCCCGCCCACAGGTCGTCGTCGTCGTCCAACTCGTTCAAGGCCTCGTCGAGCGCGTCGGCCATGGCGC
The DNA here is from genome assembly GCA_036272355.1 of Acidimicrobiales bacterium. GTDB lineage: Bacteria > Actinomycetota > Acidimicrobiia > Acidimicrobiales > RAAP-2 > Bog-473. The sequence goes on along the minus strand of DATAYX010000255.1, from coordinate 1,120 downwards.
GGTCGATGGCGTTCCTCTTCGCAGCGCGCCGCATCGATATGACCAGGACGCGTCCCACACGGCGACGTTCGACCAGTCCGTCCGGATCCTGTTGACTGTTGCTCACGCCCACCCCCGAATACGACCGCCGACGGAAGGTCGTCACGTTACTTTGGCCTGCATCGCCCACTCGGGTCGGCGGTCCGTTGTCACAATCGACCCAGGGGCCGAACGTCGTCGTGGGTGTGATTTCGCCTGTACGTCGGCACCATCGACTTGGACGAGGTGCGCGAGCTGCTCGTCGAGTCCTATTGCCTGAGTGCGCCGAAGCGACTGGCGGCTGCGGACACGCCGTAGGGACGGCGGAGAGGCGGAGGTTGCAGGTGGGCGAGAACCCTTAAGTCCCCGCCATCGCCACGACCGGCTTGTTGAGCGGGTGCCCGCCCATCGAGCCGAAGAACGGCGCGTTGTACGAGAAGATGCCGCCATCGGTCGCCACGAACCGGTAGCCCGACCCGTCACGGGTCGCCTGCATGCCGACGATCGGCGCGTTGAGCTGGATGGCGCCGGTCGAGCCGTAGAACGGCGCGTGATAGGCGAAGATGCCACCATCGGACGCCACTTCCCAGTAGCCGCCGGTCGCCGGGTCGGCCGCGAGGCCGACCACCGGCCGGTTGAGCGGTGTGCCACCCGTGGAGCCGAAGAAGTGGGCGTCGCCGTAGGCGAAGATGCCGCCGTCGGACGCGACCAGCCAGTAGCCGCCCCCGTCGGGCGTCGGGGCCATGCCCACGATCGGCGCGTTGAGGTGCAGGGCGCCCGTGCTGCCGAAGAATTGCGCGTTGCCGAAGCTGAAGATGCCGCCGTCGGACGCCACCTCCCAGTACCCCCCGCCGCCAGGGGTCGTCGCCATACCGACGATCGGCTGGTTGAGCGGCGTGCCGCCCATGGAGCCGTGGAACCCTGCGTTGCCGAAGGCGAAGATGCCGCCGTCCCGCGCCACCTCCCAGTAGCCGCCGCCGTCCTGGGTGATGGCCGCCCCCACGACCGGCTGCGCGAGATGGATGCTGCCCGTCGAGCCGCAGAACGGGATGTTGCCGTAGTCGAAGATGCCGCCGTCGGAGGCGGACAGGATGTAGCCGTT
>DATAYX010000254.1:0-4668 GCA_036272355.1 Acidimicrobiales bacterium | reverse complement strand
GCTGTGCGACGTGACACAGAAGGGCAAGTCGTTCAACGTGAGCGACGGCATCATCCGCGTGACGCCCGGGTCGGCGGAGAAGGACGGCGACGGCATCATCCGCCTCGACGTCTCCATGTGGCCGACGGCCAACACGTTCCGAGCCGGCCACCGGATCCGCCTCCAGGTCTCGAGCGGCGCGCATCCCCTCTACGCCCGGAATGCCGGAACCGGTGAGACGTTGGCGACGGGGGCCCACCTGCGATCGGCCGATCAGGAGGTGTTCCACGACGTCACGCGGGCGTCATGCATCACCCTGCCCGTCGTGCACCTGATGGCGGAGGGAACGCTCTCGTAGATGGGTCGTCCGGACGGCCTCGGCTAGTCTCCGGCCATGACCCAGCCCACCTTCGTGCCGATCGCGGAGGCCGACCAGGTCCGCCCTGCCCGCCATATGCACGTTCCGGGATCGTGGACGACGTCACGCCCGGCGGAGCTCACGGTGCCCGAACACCCACGCGGGCGAAGCATGGGGACACCCGGCCCCGACTCGGGGTTCGCCTTGCGGCTGGCACACCGGTTCGAGCCCGAGTTCAAGTTGGACGAGGGTGAGACGAAGCACGACGTCGCGCTCGGCGTCGCGTTGATCGCCTCGAAGCGCGCCGCGCTCTTCGGACGCGCCCCCTCGGTCTACGACGTGCGTCTTGCTCTGAACCTGTGGGGGTTCCTCGAAGACGCGCCCGCCGAGCTCAGGGCGACGCGCCGTGCCGCCTTCTCCTCCATCTCCCACGACTACGTCGCTCAGCGCCGCCTGGTTGACTCGATCGACGAGGATGTCCTCCGCCTGACTCCCGAGGACTCGCGCTTCAAGGGCGGTTCCGTCTCCGCGTAGTCGCGCACCCTGTGGCGGCCGTGGAGGTACCCCGGGCCATCGACCGGATCGAAATCGAGGCCGGCGGTTTCACCTTCACCGGGCGTGCCTGTGGGCCCCACGCAGGCCGACGCATCCTGTGCCTCCACGGGTTCCCCCAGACCTCGTGGGCCTGGCGCGACCAGCTCCGGGCCCTCGGGCACGCCGGTTTCCGCGCCGTCGCGCCCGATCAACGTGGCTATTGCAGCGGGGCCCGGCCGCCCGAAACGAGGGACTACGCGACAGAGCGCCTCATCGGTGACGTGATCGCCTTGGCGGACTCGATGGAGATGGAGCGCCTCGATCTCGTCGGGCACGACTGGGGCGGCCTCCTCGCTTGGATCGTGGCGGAGCGGCTGCCCGACCGGGTCCGGTCGCTCAGCGTCGTCTCGACGCCGCACCCGCTGGCACTGCGGCACGCGCTCTCGGGAGCCGACCCGGAACAGGCCGCGCGCAGCGGCACGACGGCCTCGCTTCAGGAACCCGACGTCCCCGAACGCCTGCTGCTCGGTCCGGGGGCCGACGGGAGCGGACTGCGCCGCATGCTGCGGGAGACAGGGCTCGACGACGGGGATGCCGCGATGTATGTCGCCGCGCTGAGCGAGCCGGGCGCCCTGACGGCGGCACTGAACTGGTACCGGGCCATGGACCCGGGCGCGGTGGCGGGCCTCGAACCGGTGCGGGTCCCCACGATGTACGTGTGGCCGACCGGCGATGCGGCGATCGGCCGCGTCGCCGCGGAGGGCACCCGCGAGCATGTGCACGGGCCGTACCGGTTCGAAGTGCTCGAGGGCGTGTCGCACTGGGTCCCCGAGACGGCGCCCGAGCAGCTGTCAGACCTCCTGGTGCGGCACCTCACCTCGACCTGACGCCAGGTCAGCATTGGACCGGTCGGTCTGACCGGCCGTCCGGCCGCCTCTGCGAGAATGAGCCCGTGAGCGATTCGAGCCCCCCCTTCGCCCTGACCGACGTCCAGCGCGAGTTCCGCGAGACCCTGCGCACCTTCTGCGAGGAGAAGGTGGCGCCGCACGCGGCGGAGGTTGACCGCCGGGCCGAGTTCCCGTGGAAGTCGTTCGAGGCGTGCCGGGAGATGGAGCTGCCTGCGCTCGGGATCCCCGAGGCGTACGGAGGAGCGGGTGCCGACACGGTCACGCAGGCCGTCATGATCGAGGAGCTGGCACGCGTGTGCGGTGCGACGTCGCTCACCATCATCATCTCGAAGCTGTCGATGCTGCCCGTGATGAATTGGGCCAGCGACGAGCTCAAGCAGAGCTACCTGCCGCGGATCGCCACCGGCGAGATCCAGGGCAGCTACTGCCTGTCCGAGCCCGACGCCGGCAGCGACGTGGCCGCCATGAGAGCCCGGGCGGTGCGCGACGGTGACGAGTACGTCATCAACGGGACCAAGTACTGGATCAGCAACGCGGGCATCTCCGACGTCTATGTCGTCTTCGCCAAGACGGACGCCGATGCGGGGGCCCGCGGGGTCTCGTGCTTCCTGGTCGACAAGGACCGGGGCATCAAGGTGCCCAAGCACGAGGACAAGCTCGGCATGCGGGGCAGCCCGACGGGCGAAGTCCTCCTCGAGGACGTGCGGGTGCCGGTGTCGCACCGTATCGGCGAGGAGGGGCAGGGCTTCACGATCGCCATGCACACGCTGGACCGGAGCCGGCCCGGTATCGGGGCCCAGGCCGTGGGCCTGGCGCAGGGAGCCATCGACACCGCGGCGGCCTACATGAAGCAGCGGCACGCGTTCGGAGGTCCCATCGCGGACCTGCAGGGCCTGCGGTTCATGCTGGCCGACATGGCCATGCGCAACGAGGCGGCGCGGGGGCTCGTGTACAGGGCGTGCGCGATGGTCGACAACGACCCGTACGGCGAGCTGACGAAGTTCGGTGCCATGGCGAAGGCATTCGCCTCCGATGCGGCGATGGACATCACGCTCGACGCGATCCAACTCCTCGGCGGCTACGGCTACACGAAGGACTTCCCCGTCGAGCGAATGATGCGCGACGCCAAGGTGACGCAGATCTACGAGGGGACGAACCAGGTCCAACGTGTCGTCATCGCCCGCGAGACGCTGAAGAACTTCTAGGAGACCGGCGGGACGGAGTTGGCGCCCGGCGACCAGGCCCGGGCAGACTTCGGGGGGGCCGGTGCTAAAGTTAGAACAGGTTCTAGATTTCGCCCAAGCAGGGCAGCCGGCCCGAGGCCGGGAGTCGCAGGAGGAAGGTCCGTCATGGCGCAGCCGGTAATCATCGAGGCGGTCCGCACGCCGATTGGGAAGCGCAACGGGTGGCTGTCGGGCCTGCGGGCGGCCGACCTCCTCGGCGCCGCGCAGACCGAGGTGGTCAAGCGTGCGGGCGTCGATCCGGCGACCGTCGGGCAGGTGTTCGGCGGGTGCGTGACCCAGGCCGGCGAGCAGGGTTTCAACGTGACCCGCACGTCGTGGCTGCTGGCCGGGCTGCCCTACGACGTGGCCGCGACGACGATGGACTGCCAGTGCGGGTCGTCGCAGCAGGCGAACCACATGGCCAACAACCTCATCGCCGCCGGCGGGGCCGACACGACGATCGGGTGTGGCGTGGAGACGATGAGCCGTATCCCGCTCGGTGCGAACGCATCGGCGCCCGGCGTCGGACGGGCCATGCCCGAGGACCTGCCCTACGACATGCCGAGCCAGTTCGAGGCGGCGGAGCGCATCGCCAAGAAGCACGGCATCAGCCGTGAGGACGTCGACGCGTTCGGCCTCGCCTCACAGGAGAAGGCGGCCCGTGCGGTCGCCGAGGACCGCTTCGCCCGGGAGATCTTCGCCGTCGAGGCGCCGATCGTGGGCGAGGAGGGGCCGCGGGGCGAGCACGACGGCGAGAAGATGATCGTCAGCAAGGACCAGGGGCCGCGCGACACGACGCTCGAGGGCCTGGCCAAGCTGAAGCCGGTGCTGCCCGAGGGCATCCACACCGCGGGGACGTCGTCGCAGATCTCGGACGGGGCGGCCGCGGTGCTGTGGATGTCCGAAGAGCGGGCCAAGGCCGAGGGCCTCAAGCCCCGGGCCCGGATCGTGGCGCAGGTGCTGGCGGGGTCGGACCCCTACTACCACCTCGACGGCCCGATCGTGGCGACCGAGAAGGTGCTGGCGAAGGCCGGCATGACGATGAAGGACATCGACCTCTACGAGGTGAACGAGGCCTTCGCGTCCATTGTGTTGAGCTGGGCCAAGGTGCACGACGCCGACATGGACAAGCTGAACGTCAACGGCGGCGCGATCGCGTTGGGGCACCCCGTCGGCGCGACCGGGGCCCGGCTGATCACCACGATCCTGCACGAGCTCGAGCGGACCGACTCGACCTACGGGCTCGTGTCGATGTGCTGCGGCGGCGCGGTGGCGACGGGCACGATCATCGAGCGCCTGTAGCTGGAGCGGGTGCGCCCGCCGCCGTCGGGCGGCCGGCGCGGACTCGTTCCGCTGCTGACGAGCAATCCCGAACCGGCGCCTACCTCTGGAGGGGACCGTGGCAGACATTTCGACCGAACACCTGACGTTCGAGCGCGACGGCGCGACGGCGATCGTCACGATGAACCGCCCGGAGGCCAAGAACGCGCTGAGCCTGCCGATGCTGGTCGGGATGAAGGACGCCTGGGAGGAGATCGACGGCAACGACGACATCCGCTCCGCCATCCTCACGGGGGCGGGCGGCACGTTCTGCGCCGGCATGGACCTCAAGGCGATGGGCGGCAGCGACGCCGAGAAGTACCGCGCCCGCATGGAGGAGGACCCC
>DATAYX010000253.1:0-17751 GCA_036272355.1 Acidimicrobiales bacterium | reverse complement strand
CCGAAGAGGCGCTTCCCACTGCCGAGGAGGATGGGAAAGACCATGAGCCGGTACTCGTCGACGAGCCCGTGGTCCGCGAGCAGCTGCACGAGCGATGCGCTTCCGTTCACCAGGAGGTCACCCCCGACGCCGGCCTTCAATGCCGTGACTTCTTCGACGGCGTCGCCGCGCAAGACAGTGCTGTTGTTCCAGTCTGCGTCGCCGTCCGTGAGCGTGCTCGAGACGACGTACTTCGGCATGGCATTCATCTTGGTCGCAAAGCCGACAGGGTCCTCGATAGTCGGCCAGGCCTTGGCAAATCCCTGATAGGTGACCCGCCCGAGCAGCAGCGCTTCGGCCTCGAGCACCTCGTTGAGCTTGAAGCCGTCGCCGTCCGTCCCGCGGTCGAAGCGAAAAGTCCACCCCGCATGGCGGGTGCCTTCGGATCCACCTGGGTCCTCCATCACACCGTCGACCGAGACGAACTCGCTGACCACGATCCTGCCCATGGCTACCTCTCCTTGCTCCGGACCATCCGGCCTGGTGCCGGCGGTCACCCTCTACACGAACGGCATTGTGAGAATTCGACAGGGTCGGCGAATTTTTTGTGAAACGGCGGCTCAGCGGCCGCAACGACGGATGGGCCGCCACCGTGTCACACCTGGACGGTAGACCGGGTCTTCTTCGTACGCAGGCACACACACAGCCACACATCGTCAGGTCCGATTCCCGCCGGAGAACTCGGTGTCCGATCCTTAGGGTGGGAATAGAGGTCAGCCGAGCGAGGTTGGCCCTCAGAGGGTTCCGAGGCCACGACTCCCCCCGTCAAGGAGCCATTTATGCGCGGCGACAGCGCCACCACCATCGAGATCGCCCCGGGACGGAGCGTCCCGTCCTGGCTCCTTCTCAGCATTGTCCTGATCGGCCAGTTCATGGTCGTGCTGGACGCGTCCATCGTCAACGTGGCGCTTCCCTCGATCCAACGCGACCTGCATTTCAGCTCGTCGGGCCTGCAGTGGATCGTGAACGCCTACACCCTGACCTTCGCAGGCTTCCTGCTCCTCGGGGGCCGCGCCGCCGACCTCTTCGGCCGCCGGCGTGTGTTCCTCATCGGCTTGACGGTCTTCACCGTGTCGAGCCTCCTCGGCGGCATGGCCCAGAACGAGGCCTGGTTGGTGACCGCGCGCGCGGCCCAGGGCATAGGGGCCGCGATCCTGGCCCCGGCGACCCTCACCATCCTGACAGCGACCTTCCCCGAAGGCCCGCGGCGAGCCTGGGCAATCGGCGCATGGAGTGCCGTATCGTCGGCCGGTGCCTCGGCCGGCGCGCTGCTCGGCGGCATCCTCACTGACTTCCTGAACTGGCGCTGGATCCTCTTCGTCAACGTCCCGGTCGGCATCGTCGCCATGATCGCCGCACTCCGCTACCTCCCCGAGTCGCGTGCCGACATGGAGCACCGCCACCTCGATCTTGCCGGAGCGGTGACGGTGACCGCGGGACTCGTGGCGCTCGTCTATGCCCTGGTGCGGACGGAGACGTATTCGTGGGGATCGAGCGAAGTCTTGCTCCCATTGGCCTTGGGCGTGTTGTTGCTGGCGGTCTTCGTCGTCCTGCAAGCGCGGTTCTCCAAGGCGCCCCTGGTGCCGCTCCGAATCTTCCGTTCCCGCTCCGTCACGGGCGGCAACGTCGTGATGCTGATGATGTTCGGGGCGTTGTTCGGTTCCTGGTACTTCGAGACGCTCTACATGCAACACGTCCTCGGCTACAGCCCATTGCAGGCTGGCCTCGCCTTCCTGCCGCAGACGCTGCTGATCGCGGCGGGCGCGCAGATCACGGCACGCCTGGTTCCGAAGTTCGGCCCCCGCCCGCTCATCCTGGCCGGCACCCTGACCGCCGGCGCCGGTTTGGCGTGGCTGGCACAGGCGACGACGTCGTCGACGTTCCTCGGTGGCCTGCTCGGGCCCTTCGTTCTGATCGGAATCGGCATGGGCCTCGCGGTGACGCCGATCGCCGTCGCCGGCACGGCGGGCGTGCCGCCCCGCGACGCCGGGCTTGCCTCGGGTCTGCTCAACACGTCGCGTACCGTCGGTGCCGCGATCGGTCTCGCCGCGCTGGCCACGATCGCAGCCAGTCGGACCACAAGCGTGCTCTCCGACCACGTGGCGACCGCGGATCGCACGGCGGCCGCGCTCACTCAGGGGTACACCTTGGCCTTCGGCATTGCGGCAGGGATCCTGCTGGCAACCGCCGCGGTCGCCCTGGCGACGCTGCCGTCACTGCGGGCGTTGAAGCGATCGACGGCCCCGCAGCCTGCGGTCCGCCTCCCTCAGCTCGAGCTCGACGAGGCGCTCGAGACGACCTGAGCCCCTCGTGTTCCGAGCGTCACGAAGCGGGCGGTTCGACCTGCTCCATGAACTCGAGACGGATGCCACCGGGCGCTTCCACGAAGGCGATTCGGCGCGTCCCGAACGACCCGCTCACGACGCGCGGACCCCACAGGACCTCATGGGCCGCCAGTTCCGCGTCGAGGTCGTCCACGAACAGGGCGGGGTGCAGGAAGCAGTCGGCCGGCAGGGCACAGGCCTCCTCGTAGATGGCCTGGGTGAACAGCGTCAGCGCCAACGTTCCCAGCTGCACATCGGCGCGTCGCCCGTTCTCCCACGCCACCGGCGCGCTGACCGTGGCGCCCGCCTCCTCGTACCAGGCACACGCGGCCTCGAGGTCGGCCACCTTCACAGCCAGGTTGGCCAGGCCCGTGACGGGCATCAGTGCAACGGAGTGCCGTAGAGCGATCCGAGGTCTTCGGCGATCAGTTCGAGGCGTGCGCCATCGGGATCGGAGAAGTACAGCGAAACTTCGCTCTCGATCTGTGTCGCGATGCCGGCGTCGTCCAATCTCTTGCGCGCGGCTTCCCACTGCTCCCGGCTTACCGAGATGGCGAGATGGTGGAAGCCGCCCAACACTTCGGCGTACGGGCCGAGCCCGAGGTCGGGGAAATCGAAGAACGCCAACGTGTTGTCGTGGCCGAGATCGAAGAAGAGGTGGGTCGATCCCTGGTAGTCCCGGTTCTCGAAGAGTTCGACGAGTGGAAATCCGAGGATCTCTTGATAGAAGCGGATGGTCCGTTCGACGTCGGAACACAGGAGGGCCAGGTGGTGAACGCCTTGCGCCGTCGACCTCGGCCGGTCCGCCGGCACCTCGAGGTACTTCGTCCGTAGCCGCTCGCGCTCGGCGGCCGCTGCCTCGAGGTCGATGGTCACAGTCCGAGGAGCCACGACGCGTTGGCTCCCAAGATATTGGATCGCGCGGTTCCGGTCAGTCCGGCGACGGCACGTTCTGCCGCCGCCATCGGGTCGGCGACGCCCTCCGCGTGCGGCCAATCGCTCCCGATCATGTACGTCTCCTCGCCCACGCGTGGAACGAGGCGATTGGGCATCTCGTATGGGAGCGCCGCCACCCGCACCTGCCGCAGGAAGTAGTCGGAGGGCCGAGCGGCAAGGCGGCGGTAGGGCTCGCCGTGCCGGAGCGCATAGAAGTCCGACGCGCCGTCGATGTGGAGGAGGAAATGCGGCACCCAGCTCGCCGTGAGCTCGACGACGCCGACCCGCAGCTCCGGAAAGCGCTCCAAAGTCCCGTTCAGGATCAGGTCTGCGAGAGCAACCGCCGGCGCCAGGTACAAGAAGATCGAGTCGAAGAGCCGCTCGCCGTCCTCGGGCTCGCCCTGTCGCCACGCCGGGTGCAGCGGACTCTCGAACTCCGAGACGTGGAACACCGGGGCCACGCCGTGTTCGCTGAAGGCCGCCCAGACCGGATCGAAATCGGGGTGGGACAGCGGCTTGCCGTCTACAGGAGCCGGGGCGACCATCGCCAGCCGGACACCTTCGGAACGCACCCGGCCGATTTCCTCCACCGCCCAGGCGGGGTCGTGGAGCATCACGTGGGCGACGGCGAAGAGGCGATCCTCGCCCTCGGCGCACACGCCGGCCACGAATCGGTTGTAGGCACGCGCGTTGGCCCGTTGGGCCGGGCGGTCGGACGCCAGCCTCTGTTCCCAGAGGAGCCCGTAGTTGGGGAACATGACGGCCGCGTCCAACCCGAACTCGTCGAGCGAAGCCAGCCGCGCTCCCGCGGACCGGTAGGTGTCGGGGATCAACTCGTCGAAGGACGCAGGGGGGCGCTCGCCCCGGAGGCGACGGAGGCGGTCGTCGCCGATCAGGGACGAACGCTCGGGGATCGGCACCTCCAACGGCGTGAGGCGCTCGTCCCGCCAGGTCAGCCAGGGCCACCCGTCCTGATCGTCGGTGATCGACAACGCATCCGCCCGGTGCGCGGGTTCGATGAACTCGGACCAGGTCGTCCTCGACTCGAAGAGATGTTGGTCGACGTCGATGATCATCTGCCCTCCCCGCGGCAGAGTACCAGCGCCCCTCACGGTGGGCCCGTCGACACGGGCACGGCGACCGACCGGCCTACTCGATCCCAGATCGCAATCCGGCGAGCCAGTCGTCGGCGGCCTGCCAGGCTGCGTCCGCCTGGCGACGTTGCTCGGGCCCGTGCTCGCCCGCTGCCGGGTACGAGCCCAGGAACTTCACACCGGCCAGACCGGCGTGCAGGTCGCGCAGGCAGTCGGCAACCACCTCGTCGCCGACATGGCCGGCGAGGTCGATGACGAAGCAGTAGTCGCCCAGCGCTTGCTTGGTCGGGCGCGACTCGAGCTTCGTCAGGTTGATGTTGCGTGCGGCGAACTGGCCGAGGATCCCGTGCAGGCTTCCGGGATGGTCCGCTCGTTGGAAGCAGACGATGCTGGTCTTGTCGTGTCCGGTGGGCTTCGGCACCTTCGTGCGTGCCACCAGCACGAAGCGGGTCTGGTTGTCCGGATGGTCCTCGACGTCCTCCACCAGGATGGAGAGTCCGTAGCGTTCCGCGGCGAGTCGGGGTGCGATCGCCGCCCCATCCGGCTGCCCCGATTCGCCGAGCAGGCGGGCCGCATCGGCGGTGGAGTTCGCTGCTCGCTGCTCGGCATCGGGCAGCGTCTTGGCGAGGAACTTCTGGCACTGGGCCAGGGCATGTGGATACGACGACACCGTGCGGACCGCAGCCACGGTGGCCCCGGACGGCGCCATGAGATGCAGGTGGATGTCCATCACCACCTCTCGCTGGATGTGCAGGTCCACGTCGTGGATCAGGCCGTCGATCGTGGCGCTCACCGTGCCCTCGATTGCGTTTTCGATCGGCACGAACCCCCCGTCGACCTCGCCGCGGGCGACGGCCTCGAGCACCGAGGTGATCGAGGGCAGCGGCCTCAGGTCCGCCGCAGCCAGGTCGGGCTCGGCCAGGAGGGCTTCCTGCGTAAAGGTGGCCTCCGGGCCGAAGTAGGCGAGCGATGTCGCAGGCGGGTTCACGGTTGGGCAGGATAGAGCAGGTCATGGACGATTCCTCACTGCGCGCGCTCATCGAAGAGATCGCTGCGGGCCGATGCGCGCCCGACGATGCGGTGCGCCAGCTCCGCCGACTCCCCTATGCCGACCTGGTTTTCGCCCGGGTGGACCACCACCGCGACCACCGGACCGGCCTGCCCGAGGCTGTCTACGGACCCGGCAAGACGCCCGAACAGTGTGCGGGGGTGGTCGGCGAGCTGTTGGCCGGCTCGGATTCGCCCGTGCTGCTCACTCGGGCGACCGACGACCAGGTCAAGGCTGCGTCGGCCGCCGCCGTGGCGGCCGGCTTCGGCCCGGGCGTCGTCACCGAGGAGGGCGGCCTCGCCACCCTCGCCTTCCGTCCCGCCTCCTCGCGCGCCGGTCGGGTCGTCGTCATCACGGCGGGCACGTCCGACTTGCCAGTGGCGGCGGAGTGCCGGGCGGTTCTCGAGGCGCTCGGCTTTGCGCCGAACCTGCTGTGCGACTGCGGCGTCGCCGGTCTGCACCGTCTCTTGGCAGAAATGGACTCGCTGGCCGACGCGGAGGCGGTGGTGGTGGTCGCCGGCATGGAGGGCGCGCTCGCCAGCGTGATCGGCGGCTTGACGCCCGCGCCGGTCGTCGCGGTGCCCACCAGCACCGGATACGGGGCCGCGCTCGAAGGGGTGACCGCGTTGCTCAGCATGTTGTCCGCGTGCTCTTCGGGCATCACGGTCGTGGGCATCGACAACGGGTACGGCGCGGCGTGTGCCGTCGCCCGACTCCTTCCGTGAGCGAACCGGGCACAGCCACCGAGTCGCTGGCGTGGTTCCACTGCTTCGCCGGAATCGCCGGCGACATGGCCCTGGGCTCGCTCGTCGATGCCGGAGCGGACGCCGACGAAGTTCGCTCGCTCCTGGGCCGTCTCGCTCTGCCCGGTTGGGACCTCGGCTTCGAGGAGACGCTGCGTGGGGGGATCGCCTGCACCCGGGCCATCGTCCGTGGCGACGACGTCGTCGTGCGCACCCACGGCGCCATCAGTGCCTTGATCGAGGAGGCTGCGCTCCCACCGAGAGTGACGGCGCGGGCGCTGCGTGTCTTCCACGCGCTCGCCAGCGTCGAATCCGCCCTGCACCGTCGACCGCTCGACCAGGTGCACTTCCACGAAGTCGGTGGGCACGACGCCATCATCGACATCGTCGGGACCGCGGCAGCCCTCGAAGTGCTCGACATCGACACCGTCACCGCCTCGGCTGTGGCCACCGGCTCGGGCACCGTGCGCAGCGCCCACGGGTGGTTGCCCAATCCCGCTCCGGCAACCGTGCGCCTGCTCGAGGGCGTGCCCACGTACGGGCGCGATGTCAGTCTGGAACTCACGACGCCGACAGGCGCCGCCCTCTTGGCCGCGCTGTGCACGTCGTTCGGGCCGATGCCCGACATGACGATCACCGCATCGGGGTTCGGTGGCGGGACCGGCGAGCTGCCCGAGCTGCCCAACTGCACCCAGGTCGTCGTGGGAAAGCAGGTGCAGCCCATCGTCGGGTCGGGCCAGCCGGCGCTGGTGCTCGAAACGAACCTCGACGACGTAACGGGTGAGCAGCTGGGCTACGCGGTCGCGGCTGCACTCGAGGCCGGCGCGCTGGATGCATGGGTGAGCTCGGTCACCATGAAGAAGGGGCGACCGGGGCATGTGCTCCACGTCCTGGCCGAGGCCACGCAGGTGGAGGTACTCCGGCGGGAGATCGCACGGGCCACCGGGACCATGGGTATCCGCGCCATGTCGACGGAACGCTGGCCGGTCGCCCGGGAGATGACGACCGTGGTGATCGACGGGATCACCATCCGGATGAAGGTGACGAGCGGCCGCGCCAAGCCGGAGTTCGACGACGTCGCGGCGGCGGCAGCCAAGACGGGGGCGCCGTTGCACGAGGTCGCCAGCCGGGCGGAGGAGGCGTGGCGTGCCGCACACCATCGCCCTCCGGGCCCCGACCCGTCCCCCGCCTGATGGCCAACCCGATGTTCCACTACGACGAGAAGATGACGGATTTGGTCGTTGCCGCGTGCCGTGAGCGGTTGTCACTCGACCCGGTCGCCCTGGACTTCGGCGGCCTGGTCGAGTCGCTCGACGCGGAGTTGGCGGGACTGATGCGCCCGGAAGGCAACGACGCCGCCGACGTGCTCGATCTCTTCGTCGACAAACTCTCCACCGCCGTCGTCTCCTGCGACAGCCCGCGCTTCCTCTCGTTCATCCCGGCGGCACCGACCAAGGCTGCGTTGCTCTTCGACATGTTCATTTCGTGTGCGTCCCTGCACGGCACGTCATGGCTCGAGGCGGCCGGCGTGGTGGTCGCGGAGAACCAGGCCCTCGAGGTGCTGGCCCAGCGGGCCGGCTTCCCCGAAGGGGCCGGCGGCTGCTTCGTAGCCGGAGGCTCCGCCGGCAATCTGTCCGCCCTCATGGTGGCCCGCGACACGGCGGCGTATCGCCGGGGCGCAGCGGCGCCGGAACGCCCTCTCGTCGCCATCAGCGAGGAGGCCCACTCGTCCGTGGGCAAGGCCCTGCACGTGCTCGGCGTCGGCGTGCTGGCGGTGCCGACATTGGACCACCGGCTGACGGGCGAGGCCCTGGCGGCCACCTTGCGGGACGAGCCCCGGCGGGCCGATGTGATCGGAGTGGTCGCCACCGCAGGCACGACGAACGCCGGGATCGTCGACGACCTCGACGGCATCGCCGATGTCGCGGCGAAGCATTCGCTGTGGTTCCACGTCGACGGTGCCTACGGCGGGGCGGCGGCCCTCTTCGCACCGTCGACACGGGCCACCTTCGTCGGTTTCGGCCGAGCCGACTCGTTCGTCGTGGATCCCCACAAATGGCTTTTCGCGCCCTTCGACTGCGCCGCGCTGCTCTACCGCCAGCCCAACCTGGCCAAAGCCGTGCACACACAGGACGCGCACTACCTCGAGGTGTTGCACACCGAGAACCCCGAGGAGTGGAATCCCAGCGACTACGCCTTCCACCTCACGAGACGGGCCCGCGGCTTGCCCCTGTGGTTCTCCATGGCTGTGAACGGCCTCGATGCGTATTGCGACGCCGTCGAAGCGGGACTCGCGATCGCGCAGCGGGCAGCAGAGCGCATCGCCGCGGCGCCCCATCTCGAGTTGGTCCGAGAGCCGGGGCTCTCCATCGTCCTCTTCCGCCGGCTCGGCTGGGCGAAACTGGACTACGAAATCTGGTCCGCCCGTCTCCTCCACGACCAGATCGGGTTCGTCACCCCGACCAGCTGGGAGGGTGAAACGGTCGCCCGATTCGCCTTCCTGCACCCGGACACCACGGTGGGGATGGTCGACGAGATCTTGGCGTCAATGCTCTAGCCGGGACCAGGCCCGGCGGAGCACGATCACCAGCGTCTCGACGTCCTGTGCACCCGGAATGGGCCAGGCCCCGTTGACGAGAAAGAACGGCACTCCGGTCACGTCGAGCTCCAGGGCGGCCGCCTCGTCGAGCCGCACTTCTCGGGCGTAGAGGTCGCCCGCAAGGACCTTCTCGGTGAGGCCCTCGTCGAGCCCCGCCGCGGCCGCGACGTCACGCAGGACGCCATGGTCGGAGAGCAAGAGCCCTTCGGTGAAGTAGGCGCGGAAAAGTCCCGCCAGCAAGGCCTCCTCAGTCGCAGTGCCGCGGGCGGCCTGTGCCAGCCGGTGGGCGTCGAACGTGCCGGCGAGTCGCACCCGGTCGAAGTCGAACACGAGGCCGACCTCCCGACCGAGTTCGGCCAGGTGCTCGTAGCGTGCGCGCACGTGCTCCCTCGTCGTGCCGTATTTCGCGGCGACGGCCTCGACCATCGTCCGTTCGGTGCTCGCCCGGGCACCGGGATGAAGCTCGTACGAGCGGTGCACGACGCGGACCCCGTCACCGTGCTCGAACTCGCGCCGGGCGGCGTCGAGGCGGGCGAGTCCGAGGGCACACCACGGGCACGCGAAGTCGGACCAGACCTGCACCTCCACCCCGGCCACCCTACGGCGTGCCGGCGGGCACAAACTGGCCATCAGTTGGCCATTTTTCGCGTCACACTGGTGGCGTGCGTGCCGACCGCCTCGTTGCCGCCCTCTTGGTGCTGCAGGCCAGGGGACGGGTCACCGCGGCCGAGCTGGCCCAGGAACTTGAGGTGAGCGAACGCACCGCCCGCCGAGACCTCGAGGGTCTCGCCCTGGCCGGGGTCCCCGTGTACTCGCAGCCGGGCCGTGGCGGCGGGTGGGAGCTCGTGGGCGGGGCGCGGACCGACCTCAGCGGCCTGACCGCGGACGAAACGCGCGCCCTGTTTCTCGTCGCGGGACCGGCGGCGGCCACCACGGAGGTGCGGGCGGCGTTGCGCAAGCTCGTGCGCGCCTTGCCGGCCACGTTCCGGTCCCACGCAGAGGCGGCGGCGGGCGCGGTCATGCACGACGCCGCCGGCTGGGATCATCAGGAGCCCGCGACGCCCTTCCATCTCGAGGCCCTCCAACGCGCCGTCATCGACAGCGTCCAGGTCGAGTTGGGCTACCGGCGCCGGGACGGCGACGTGTCGTTGCGGACGGTGCATCCGTTCGGCCTCGTGGTCAAGAACGGCACGTGGTACCTCGTCGCCGGTACCAGCGCCGGCCAACGGACCTTCCGGGTGAGCCGGGTGCGTTCGGTAACCGCGACGGACCGTCCGGCCGAGCGTCCCCCCGACTTCGACCTGTCCGAGGCCTGGCGATCGATCGTGACCGGCGTCGACGCCCAACGCACACCGGTCACCGTCACGTTGCGCACCGACAAGGTGACGCTCGATGTGCTCCGCTGGATGTTCGGAACTCGCGTCGGCGAGCCGGCTGCGGACGGTTCCCGACGCGTCATGGTCGAGGTGCGCGCCCAGTCCGAGTTGATGATGGCGCGCGAGTTGGCGGGATTCGGCGATGCGGTCGAGGTGGTCTCGCCCTCGGCGGTCCGGGAGCATCTGGCCGAGATCGGGCACGGGTTGGTGCGGCGCCACGCGCCGCCAGGGTCAGGAGCCTGACATGCCGATGACGGGCTGGTTCAGGTGGATGGCACCGGTCGAGCCCCAGAACTGGGCGTTCCCGTAGGAGAACACGCCGCCATCGAGTGCGGTGAACCAGTACCCGCCACCGTCGCCGGTCGATGACATCGCGATGACCGGTTGGTTCAACCGCAGCGCACCTGTCGAGCCGTAGAACGGGGCGCCGTAACTGAAGACGCCGCCGTCCTGGCCCAGGAGCCAGTAGCCCCCGGTCGCGGGGTCGACCGCCATGCCGACGATCGGCGCGTTGAGCGGAATGTTCGAGGCGTCCCCCTGGAAGCGGCCGTCGCCCAACAGCGTGTAGACCTTGCCGTCCGCTCCGACCAGGTACATGCCCTTGTCCGACGGCGTCAGCGCCGCGCCCACGATGTTGTTGACGTGGAAGCCGAAGAATGGCAGGTCGCCGACCTGTGGCGCGTTGAAGTTCCACACTGATCCGTCGGACCCGATGAGGTAATACCCGTCGGTCGTCGGATCGCTCACCATGGTGACGATGTTCGACACGTTGATGTGTCGCCCGGGCAGCGAACCCACATAGGGGGCGTCCCCGAACGCGAAGATCCCGCCGTCCGCACCGGCCATCCAGTACCCGTTGCCGTCGTTCGTCGTGGCCATCCCGATGATCGGCCTGTTGAGGACGAGGCTGCCGGTCGAGCCGAAGAACGGGCGGTTGTAGGAGAAGATGCCGCCGTCTCGGGCCACGAGCCAATAACCCTGGGGCGCGGAAGGCGGCGTCACGGCCGACGTGGCGATGGGCGTTCCGCCGAGCTGCGTGAGAGTCGGTGAGGTCTTTCCCCCCACTCCGGCAAACAGACAGGCGATGGTCCTCGACTGGACCGAGAATTCCACCCAGCTCGAGGTGGCCGCGTCGTACCACTGCAGGGACTTGGCCGCCCCGTAATTGCACACCGCGATGATCACGCTCGAGAAGTCCGAGCCACGGCCGATGGCGGCGTCGTCGTAGATGCCGGTGGCGGCGAGCGGCGTACTCGACGTCGGATTCGATCCGTAGTTCGCGGCCGTCACTGCGCCGGCA
This sequence comes from Acidimicrobiales bacterium, assembly GCA_036272355.1. Classification (GTDB taxonomy): domain Bacteria; phylum Actinomycetota; class Acidimicrobiia; order Acidimicrobiales; family RAAP-2; genus Bog-473. The sequence continues at coordinate 6,292 of DATAYX010000253.1, read as the reverse complement.
CCGTTGCCCTGGACGGTGAGATCGCCTGACGTGGCAATGATCGAGCCGGAATGGTCAGTGCCCGCCTTGCTGGCAGACGCGGTCGCGCCGGCCGGAGCCGCCGGAGGCGTGACATTCACGGTAAGCGGACATGTCGGCTGCCCCGTCGAGCCACAGTTGTTCGGGTCGGTCCCCGACGCCGCCGACGACGGTGCCCAGAACGCGTTGCCGTCGAAAGCGCCCGTGATCTGGTCCACACCGGCTGGCGCAAACGTGCTCGTGCACGTCCCGGTCCCACTGTTGACTGTGGCGTTGCACACGGCCTGGCCGTTGGCGAACAAGTTCGCGCCGACTCCCGAGGGCGCCGGGCCGGACGATGCCGTGACCGTGATTGTGTACATCACCGGGTCCCCGTAGGTCACCGAGGTCGGGCTCACCGAGACGACCGACGTCGTGGAGATCCCCGCTGCGGCCGCCGGCTGGGCGCCCAGAACGAGTGCTGCTGCGACCGGAAGGAGTGCTGCCCCCAGTATCCAAACCCGGCGCACCCGCCGGCCAACGAACCGTCCCACTGTGCAACCTGCCCTTTCCCACCCCGAATGCGGCATTCTTGTTCCGGGCAGCTTCCCGAGGCAAGGCGCCCGGACCTCAGCCGGCGGAGTTCGCCGCCTCCAAAACGGCGCCGACCGCCAGGAGGCGCTCCTCGCTCATGGCCGGTCCGATCAGCTGCAGGCTCGCCGGAAACGGCCCCCCGGTCGTCACGGGCAACGAGAGCGCCGGCACGCCGGCGAGATTGACCGGCAGCGTGCAGCGGGCGACCAGCAAATCGTCGCCCTCCTCGAGGGGCGGAGGGAAGACGGTCAGTGTCGGGGTGACCAGGAAGTCGACCTCTGTGAAGACCCGCGCCAACGTGGCCTGCCACTCGCGTTGCGTCTCCCAGGCCGCGCTGACGGTCGCGTCGTCCAATGACGCGCCGATTTGGAGTCGGGAGCGGACGTCCTCGCCGATGCCCTCCGGATCCTCCTCGACGAGTGCCCGATCGGACTGCCAGGCCTCGAGGACGAGGAGCAGTCCCGCCTGCGTCAAGGCGGCATCCCAAGCGGGAACAGCGAGATCGCGGCACCGCCAACCCACCGCCGCGAGGGCCCAGTCGATGGCGGTAGTGATGGCCGGGTCGGCAGCAATCGGCAGACGGGCGATCTCGAGCTCATCGCCGGACCCGACGTCGGCCGGCGCGAATCCTGGTTCGAGCAATTGCATGCCGGTCACGAGCCCGCCGATGTCGCGCGCCATCGGTCCGACCGTGTCGAAACTCGGCGAGAGCGGCCAGACCCCATCGAGCGGGATACGGCCCCAGGTCGTCTTCAGTCCGGCCGTGCCGCAGCAGGCCGAGGGGATCCGCACGGAGCCGCCGGTATCACTGCCGAACGCGACGTCCGCCTCACCCGTCGCGACCGCGACGGCGGACCCGCTCGAAGAACCGCCCGGCACGCGCGTGGGGTCGAGAGGGTTCACGGGCGTGCCGTACCACGGGTTGACTCCGGTCACGCCGAGGGCGAGCTCGTGCAGGTTGGTGCGGCCGACGATCCGCGCCCCCGCCGCCCGTGCGCCGGTCAGGCAGGCGGCATCGCGCTCCGCGGGGACGGCGCGTCCGGCCACGGCCCGGCAGCCCGCCGTTGTGGGCTCGCCTTCCATGTCGATCAGGTCCTTGACCGCGAGTCGCACCCCGGGGCCGGACGTCTCGTAGCGAGTGATGAAGGTGGTCATGTCGAGCGCATTCTGACCGACGCCGGCGCCGTGGCGCCGGTCGAGCCCTGCGGGACGTCCCCCATGCGTCGCCCTGGGACGCCCGTCTGCAAGGCTTGTGTCGGCCGAAGGGAGCACTCGTGGACGAGGAAAGCGCTGCCTTGCTGCGACGAGCGTGGGCGGCCTACGACCGGGGCGACGAAGAGGGATTCGCGGCCTGCCTCACCGAGGACTGGCACGAGCACCTGCCCAGCGGCGAGGTGGCGACGTTCGCCGACGAGCGCAAGACCATGGCGGTGCACCGGGTGGCCTTCCCGGACAAGCACACCGAGATCCTGCGCATCGTCACATCGGACGCCATGGTCGCGGCGCACTGCACGACCTCCGCCGTGCACCGGGGGGTCTATTTCGACCTGGCACCCACGGGATCCCGCGTCAGCGTCGACGAGATGATGTTCAACCGCATCGTCGACGGCAGGATCGCCGAGACGTGGGTCATCACCGCGGGCCCGGGCTTCTACCGACAGCTCACGGGGCGCGAGGCCCCCGAAGACGTCGACAACATGGGCTGAGCAGGCTGCCCGCCGGCGTCGGCGCCGAAGATTACCGACTGCCGCCGGAACGCTTCGCGTCGGGCCGGCCGCGTCCGTCCGAGCGCCTCAGCTCGTCCCCGCCAGCATCAGCTCGAGCGCAGCCTGGTCCGGGCCCACGAACGGCGGCGCCTCGGGGACAGAGGCCAGCGCACCGAGAAGCCGTTCGGTCGACGAGCCGGACGCCGGCGGCAGGTGGCTGCTCAGCACCATGGAGGGCTCGAGGGCCCGGATGCGGTCCAGGTCGGAGGCGAACACCGCCCTGTCCACCTTGTGCAGCCACGATGAGTCCACGGTCGCCCAGAACACCTGGCCCTGGTGCAGAGCCTCGTCGGACAGGTCCTCGGCGCACTCGGGCACCTCGTCCAGCAGGGCGCCGAAGCAGTCGGAGCTGAACAAGATCCCGGACCGGTCGTCGCGCAACCCGACGGTTATCGGGTTGTCGAACGCCGGCGGCTTCACCGCCGTCAGCTTCCGGTCACCGACGTCGACCGTCTGACCCGGGTTGACCAGGCAGACGCGGTCCATGGGGAGCGGTTCTCCCGTCAGTCCCATGATGCCGACCCCCAAGAACGTGGTGATCACCCGCAGTTGCGCGTTCGCCTCGAGCAGTCGGTGCAACGACCCGATGTGGTCGAAGTCGGTGTGGGTCAGCCAGATCCAACGCAGGTCCGACGGGTCGATCACCGTGCGCAACGCGGCCATGAAGTCGTCGCTCTCCCGCACCGTTCCGGTGTCGACGAGCACAGGCTGCTCGGCGTGGATCACGAACGCGTTGATGGCAAGTTTGCCGAAACCGGGGATCTCGGCCGTTGACGACACGACCTCGACATCGGGTGCGGCCTTGTAGGTGTGCATCGGAGGAACTCCTTTGTGTCAGTGGGTGTGAAAGGTTCGGAAGGCTCGTCGCCGTCGCCGGGCGACCCAGTCGTTACGACTGCCCGCTCGTTGACTCGGTTCGGGTGCGGGCCTCTGCTGCCACCTTGAGTCGCTCCAGGGTGGTGCGCATGCCCTTGAGCAGCCCCTTGTGGCGGTTCGTCGGGACGTCGAGAATGCGGGCCCAGGTCGGAATCCAACGGACCTCGTATCCCTCTGTCACGAGGGTCCCATTGGCGGTCGGCTCAAATCGGTACCGCCACAGGGTCGATGGCCGACCGCCCTCATCAGTGATGAAGGTGAACTCCCGACCCGGGTCGGCGGCGAGCACCTCTCCATGACGCGAATAGCGAATGCGGCGCCCGGGTCCGACCGCGTTGTGGCCGACGAAGGTGGCGCCCTTCACCGGCACGGTGACATCGCCCTCCCACTCGACGCGCTCGCACTCGGGGCTCCACTCGCCGATGCGTGGCAGGTCGGACACCATCTCGTAGAGCAGCTCGGCAGGCGCCTTGATCTCGAGTTCGACCTGGTCCTGGGTCAACCAGAAGCGTTGATTCTTCGGGGGCATGGCGGCTCTCCTTGTCGAAGCGTTCGGTGACCCGTAAGCTAATTCCATTAGCTCTTGCTGTCAAGCCCTTTTCTTGCTATCCTCATTAATAATGACAGCGACCGAGGAGGCAGACCTGTCCGAAGCCGTCACCGGCGCACCGGCAAAGCCGGACCGCCGGGCCCGTCGCCGGCAGGAGACCATCCGCGAGATTCTCGACATCGCCCGCGACGTCATGACCGAGGAGGGGGTGAACGGTCTCAGCCTGGCGGAGGTCGCACGCCGTCTGGGCGTGAAACCGCCGTCGCTCTACAAGTACTTCCCCTCGCTCATGGCGATCTACGACGCGTTGTTCCTCGAGGGCCAACGCGAGAACCTCGCAGTGATGCGGGACGCCATGGGGCGGGGCGAGCCCGGGCTCGACGCGCTCGTCGCGGGCCTCGAAGCGAGCGGACAGTGGGGCCTGGACAACCGCGCGCTCGCCGAGTTGCTCTTCTGGCGCCCCGTCCCGAGTTTCACTCCCTCGGCCGAGGCGTTCGCCGTCAGCATGGAAATGGTGGAGCTGCAGCGCGGCGCGCTCGCGGACGCCGTGGCCAAGGGTGAGCTCGGTCCGCAAGCCGACGAGGAGAGTGCGATCTATCTCGTGTCGCTGCTCATCGCCGGTGCACTGGGCCAGGCCATGGCCAACGAGCCGGAGCTCCCCTGGGGCGAGGGCCGGTTCAGTTCGTGGTTCCGCCCGCTGATGCGGCTGTTGCCCGCTGCCTTCCCCCTTGACCCGTAGGCGCCGCCACGACACCCGCCGGCGATCACTCCCCGGAGTCGAGCGTCCTCCGGTACACGTTGGTCGCTCGGACCTCGAAACCCATCCGGACGTACAGACGGTTCGCCGCCTCCCGGTCCGGCCGCGACGTCAGGTCGACGGTACGCGCACCCTGCGCCTCGGCCCGCTCGAGTGCGGCTTGCACCAGCGACGCCGCCACACCCCGTTGACGCGCCGTCTCGTCGACCACCACGTCCTCGATCCAGGCACGCAGCGCCGTCGGGATCTCGAAGGTGACCAACGTCAGCATCCCCACGACGCGTCCGTCATCACGGGCGACGAACAACGTCGCACCCGGCGCGTCCACGATCCGGGCCAACGCGTCCTTCGAGGGTGGCGCCGACGACGAGGACAACTGCGGGATGAGCTTGCCCACGGCCGCCACCAGATCGTCGTCGATCGACGCGGCGGCCTCGACGGCGATCACGATGTCGTCGAGCCGCCCCGCCACATCGGTTGGCGCACGTTGTCGTACAACACATCGCGTCGTTCGCCGTTGAGCGCGGCGAAGACGTGATCACCCCATCGCTCCGATCCGACCAGCGGTTGCGGCAGCGTCTCGCGCGTGAACCACCCGACGTCGCGCGTCTCGAGCGGGTGCGGCGCCAGCTCCCCCCCGACGGCGCGGCAGTAGAAGAGGAGCGAGTAGAGCGGGACCCGGGTGAAGCCGAGGCGCAGCCCGTCGAGGACGGCGATCAGGCGGACCGGTTCGGCGATGATGCCGGTCTCCTCCTCGACCTCCTTGACCACGACCTCGGCCGCCGAGTAGCCGACGTCGCACCAACCCGTGGGGTAGAGCCAGATGCCCGAGTCGGCCCGTTGGATCAGCAGTAGCTCGCCCTTCTCGTTGCCGACGGCGGCCCCGACCGCGACCTTGGGCGTGACGTAGCCGGGGACACCCTTCCCGACCGTGTCCATCCATTCCTGCACGAGGCCGCCCGCGGGCTCGTTCCCCGCATCCCCGTCCGCCTCGGCCCGGATGTCGGCCGCGACCTTGAGGATCTCCTCGAAGCGTTCCCGCTCGTAGAGACTCTCGGTGAACCCCAGCCCCGTCCGCGCGATGCCCGAGAGCGACTCGCTCCAACGCAGCAGCGTCTTGAGGGAGACGGAACGGTCGTCGGCGGGATCCACGGGCGGTGACGCTACCGCGGGGCGCCCGCCGCGCCAGAATGGAGCATGCCGGTCAACGAGGATTGCCGCCACTACGTGATGCGGACGACCCCCCGCGGCGAGCGCCTCGAGCGCTGCAAGGTCGACGCCAACCAGCCCCTGCCCTTCGCCTGCCCCGACGGCTGTGTCTTCTACGAGCCCCGCAACGTGTCGTCGGCCGGCTGGCACGTGCCACGTCGTCCCGACGAGGTCTGACCGGCTCAGCCCTCGAGGACGTCCCCCAGCAGGTCGACGCTGATCCCCTCCCCGCGCACCCAGTCGAGCGCCGCCTCGACCTGGGCCGCCTCCCCCTCGACCTCGAACACGATCCAGCCCCGGTGCTCCTCGACGTCCGCCCGCCGGATGTTCGGCTCCACGTCGAACCGGCGCACCATCGTGGCGAGCACCGGCCGGCGCACGTCCGACTCGGGAAAGGTGAGCTTGACCCTGACCGAGACCGTGCTCACGGCGCCGCCCCCTCCCCCTGCAGTACCCGGTTCAGGCTGCCCGAACGGAACCCCTCGAGGTCGAGCGCCACGAAGGTGAAGCCCGCGCGGCGCACCGCGTCGACGACCTCGTCTC
>DATAYX010000252.1:0-1952 GCA_036272355.1 Acidimicrobiales bacterium | reverse complement strand
CGACGCCGGTGCGCCCACCGCGCTGCTCACGCCGCGCCCTCCGGCACGAGCGCTCCCACCGCCTCGGCCAGCGCGTCCGCCAGCACCTGCGTCTCGGCCGGCCCGATCTGCGCCTCGCCGACGGAGGGCACCAGCAGGTGTGGCAGCGGCAGCTCGCGGCGCAGCCGCTCCAGTTGCTCGGCCGACACGGCGTGCCGGGCGAGGCGGAACTCGCGGGCGGCCTCCAGCGCCGCCACATGCGCCGCCGGCACCGCGTCCGCCGCGAGCCCCGCGCCCTCGAGCACCGAAGCCGCGGTCCGCTCCAGACCGGTCGGCTCGGGGTCACACGCGTTCACGATCACGGGCCCGAGCTGGACCCCGGCCTTGTCCTCGAGCGTGTAGGCCGACTCGATGGTCTCCGAGACCGGCAGCTCCTCGGGCAGGGTGACCAGGATCACCCGGCACCGGGCCGGGTCGTTGAGCAGCTCGACCACGTCCTGGGCCTGGGTGCGCAGCGGGCCGCCCCGGGCGGCGTCGACCATCCCGCGGGCCGAGGTCAGGAACGTGATGGCGTGGCCGGTGGCCGGGGCGTCGACGAGGATCAGGTCCGCCACCTCGGCCCGCTCGAGCTGCTTGACCTTGCCCAGGACCAGGATGTCCCGGATCCCGGGGATGGCGGTCGCCACCACGTCCAGCACACCGGAGCGCGCCAGCCGCTTCGACACGCGCTTCAAACCGTGGTCCTCGAGATACTCGACCAGCGCGTCGTCGGGCGTCAGGCGCCGGGCCCGCACCCCCTCGCCGAGGGCCTCCTCCTCGTAGCCCAGGTCGTCCTGGCGGCCGAAGGCCGCGGCGATCCCCGACTTGCCCTCGAGCTCGACGATGAGCACCGATTTCCCGGCGTCGGCGGCCATGCGCGCCACCGCCGCGGTCATGGTCGTCTTGCCGACGCCACCCTTGCCGGCCAGCACGAGGACGTGGCTCTGTCCAAGGAAGGTCCCCACGTCCATGTCGCGCCGAGCGTAGTTGCCGTGTTCCGGGCGGCAATCGAGCGCCCGCCAAAGATCCTGGTCAGGACCCTTGAAAGCCAGAAAAACCGGCGGTAACTTGGCTCGCCGGGGGGGTTCTGCAGTGCCCGATCGGGGGTTTGATGCGCCAGGGACAGGAAACGTGGCAATTGAAGGCAGCGTGCAGGGGGCCGCAGGCAGCGGTCTTCTTCCCACCTTCACATGCCGAGCGGAAAGAGGAGAAGGCCTCCCGCGAGATCAGGGCGAAGGCGATCTGCGACGAGTGCCGGGTCAGGTCCGAGTGCCTCGACTACGCCATCCGGATCCGTGAGCCCCATGGCATCTGGGGCGGCCTCAACGAGATCGAGCGCAAGATGATGCTCGACCGTCGGGCCAGCTGACCCCACCCGGCACCCGGCCGGACCCCCTACGCCGGCGGCGTGATCTTCAGCGCCGCGTCCGCCGACAGCACCCCTCGGCTGAGACACACGGTCCCCGGCTTCTGCCCGTCCACGGCGCAGATCGACGCGGTGATCTCGTTCGCCGCCGAGACGACGGCTTGCGTCAACGGGCTCGCCGTCGAGCTCAGGTCCCCGGCGATCTGGTCCTGTGACAGCCCCATCAGGACGCTCGGCGAGAAGCTGGCGCCGTTCAGGACCCACCGGTTGCCCACGTCGAGCAACGGGAACGTCGTGGTGCTCGATGCGTAGTCGGCGACGGCCCTCCGCTGCCGGTCCGACGGCGCCTGCAGGCTGAGGTACCTGGCCCCCGTCGGGTTCAGGGTGCCGTAGCGCTCCACCGGCTCGAGGATCACGTACTTGCTCGTGTAGTACGCGTCGCGGAACGTGAACGTCGAGATATTGGCGAACGCCGTCGTCGTGCTCGACTGCACCACGCCGAGCTGTTTGAACGTCCCGAAGCGCGACAGCGCCAACACCAGTGGCCAGCGCTGGGCGGCGGCGTACG
>DATAYX010000251.1:0-5869 GCA_036272355.1 Acidimicrobiales bacterium | reverse complement strand
GAGGGCGGCCGCCAACTTCTCGGCCCGCTCGGCCACCTCGTTGAACGTCGCGGAGCGGTATCCGCCCGCCTCGACGGTGATCACAGTGCTGTCGCCGTGCTCCAGCTGGCCGTGCCGGAGGATGTCACGGATCAACAGCGGAGCGTCCTGCATGGTGCTTTTCATGGCCCAAGTATGGCGAGCGCGCCCTGGCGGTGCTCACAGGGCGTTGCCGTGCCGGTCTCGTCGGAGGGCGCAGGTCATGCCGGCCGGCCGTTCCCTTCACCATTGCTCGGGAGCGGGAACGCCGGACTGCGTGAAGGCAAGGCCCCGGGGCAATCTGTCGTTCCCCCTTCTGTGCCAGGCCGGTCGCTGGGCCACGGACTCCTAACAACAGCAGGGTCGCCCCCTTCGGCGTGTCAGAGGCGCGAAGCCCTCCTGCCTCCCGTTGCACGAAGATACGGCCGTGCGGAACCACAGGCTGCTGGGCGTCGGCTCGATGGTCCTCGTCGTTCTCGTGGCCGGCTGCAACAGGAGTCTTCCAGAAGCACATTCGTCGACGACGACGACGCAACCTTCGACCACCTCCACCGCGTTGTCCACGACGACCACGATCCCGGCGTTCTCCTCCAGCGTGTCCTCAGTCACGAGCGGACAGCTCGGAGCCACGTGGCACGCGGGGTGCCCCGTCGATCCCGGCCAGCTTCGGATGCTCCAGCTGAGGTATTGGGGGTTCGACGACGCGTCGCATCTCGGAACCATCGTGGTCAACGCCTCGGTGGTCGACCAGATTGTCGAGGTGTTCTCGAACTTGTATGCGGCGCGCTTTCCGATCGAGGAGATGGTGCCCGAGAGTGCGTACGGCGGGGATGACAACGCCGCCGCCGCCGCTGACGACACGTCCGGGTTCAACTGCCGCGACGCCGTGGCCCCGGGTCCACCCCAGTGGTCCATGCACGCCTACGGCGAAGCCATCGACGTGAACGACGTGCAAAACCCGTACGTCGCCGGCACGACGATCATCCCGCAAGCCGGTGCCGCCTACCTGGACCGGAGCACTGTGCGTCCGGGGATGGCGGTCCCGGGCGGACCAGTGGTCGATGCATTCACCGCCATCGGCTGGGGTTGGGGCGGGAATTGGGCCGGGACCATCGACTATCAGCACTTCTCGACCAACGGCCACTGAACGCGGGGTTGTTCGATCGCACTGTCGGCCTTAACATCCCGGAACCGCTGACGGAAAGGGATCGATGCGCGCGTTCGCCCGGGATACGACCACCGACGAGGTGCTCGACGGGATGGACCTTTCGGGTCGTCGCTTTCTCGTCACCGGCGCGGCGGGCGGGCTGGGCCAGGAGAGCGCACGCGCACTGGCCGCCCACGGGGCCTCTGTGACGTTGCTGGCTCGGAGCCCCGATCGGGCCCAGGGCGCAGTGGCGGCTGTGGAGGGCATGGTCCCAGGAGCCGACCTCGAGGCCGGGGTCGCTGATCTCGGTGACCTCGGCAGCATCCGCGCCTTTGCCGACTCCTACCTGGCCGGCCACGACGAGATCGACGTCCTCATCAACAACGCCGGGGTGATGGCGTGTCCCTTCGGGCGCACGGCGGACGGGTTCGAGACACAGTTCGGTACCAACCACCTCGGCCATTTCCTGCTCACGGCGTTGCTCTACCCGGCGCTCCGGGCCGGCGAGCACCCGCGCGTGGTCACTCTCACCTCGGCCGGACACAGCCGCGCCGACGTCGACCTCGAGGACCCGAATTTTGCGCACACCGAGTACACGCCCTGGGTCGCGTACGGGCAGGCCAAGACGGCCAACGCGCTGTTCGCCCGCGAGCTGGCACGGCGGGCCGGGCCCTCGGGCCTCATGTCCTTCGCCGTGCATCCGGGCGGCATCGTCACCGACCTCGGCCGGCATCTCAATGACGATCTCCTCAACGAGATGGCCGACTTCGCCCGTCGCCGCTCCGCTGCCGCCAACGAGAGCGGAGAATCCGCCGACATCCATTTCAAGACGGTGGAGGCCGGAGCAGCGACGCAGGTGTGGGCCGCCACGACCTCCGAGCTGGCCGACCACAACGGTGCCTATCTGGCCAACTGCGGCCTGGGGGTCCTCGGGGCGGACCCCGGTGTGAACGGCTTCATGCCGTACCTCCTCGACGACACGCACGCCGCCGAGTTGTGGGCTTTGAGCGAACGTCTCGTCGGACAGCGCTTCGACCCCTAGAGGGTCAATCCAGTCGTCTTCCGTCCCCAACGTGATGCGGGTGCTCACGGCACCGACCGTTCCGTCGCGTGGGCGATACGAAGTGGGTGGACACTGACCGGAGCCTCGGCGGATGAGGCGCGTCCTCGCCGTCGGTGTGGCTATCACCGTCGCCGCCAGCCTCGTCGGCATGGCAGTGGTGGCCTCCGCGGTGTCGTTCTTGGGCGGCACGGGCGAACCGCCGGCCAGCTCCACCGCTACCTCTGACATCCCTCCGGCCATGCTGGCCCTCTACCAGCAAGCCGCGAGAACGTGTCCGGGGCTGCCCTGGACGGTGCTCGCCGCCATCGGCACGGTCGAGTCGGACAACGGGCAGTCGGACCTGCCCGGCGTCCACAGCGGCGCCAACGGAGCCGGTGCCGAAGGGCCGATGCAATTCCTGCCGGCGACGTTCGCGGCATACGCCCAACCGGTGCCGCCCGGCGGCGCCGATCCGCCGAGCCCCTACGACCCGACCGACGCCGTCTACGCGGCCGCCCGGCTGCTGTGTGCAAACGGCGCCGCGAGTGGTGCGGACATCCCGGGTGCAATCCTCTCGTACAACCACTCCGCCAGTTACGTGCATCAGGTGCTCGCGTTGGCACAGTCCTACGGCGGCTTCAGTGCGACCACAGTCGACGTGTCCGTCTCGACGGCCGGCGCCACAGCCCTGCAGTGGGCGCTCGCACAGATCGGCACGCCCTACGTCTGGGGTGGTGAGACTCCCGGCGTCGGATTCGATTGTTCCGGGCTGGCCCAGGCCGCCTACGCGGTCGCGGGCGTCCGGCTCCCCCGTGTGGCGCAAGACCAGTACGACAGCACGCCCGAAGTCGCACCCGGCTCGCCGCTGGCACCAGGTGACCTCGTCTTCTTCGGCGGCGGTCCAGCCTCGATCGACCACGTCGGCCTGTACGTCGGCGTGGTCGACGGCCAGAACGTCATGGTCGACGCACCGCACACTGGTGCCGACGTCCGGGCGGAGGGCTTCCCGTCGACCCCCGGCGCGCCGTTCGGTGGCCTCGTCTTCGTCGGCGCGACAAGACCATCGTAAGACGAGATGATCGCGTTACGAGTGATCTGCCTCCGGGCCGGCGGCACAGCCCCGGCGGTGGCCCTCCTCTTCGACGGCGCCGCAGTCGGGGCACACCCGGTCGGCCCAACAGGCCGGGTCACCTCCCTGCTCGGCTGCCGGGTCGCAGTCGGCACACTCGAGCGACAGGCCCAGCCTGCTCTTGCGCCCCTCCTCGGTCACCACCCACTCGCGCTCTTGCCACGGGGGACGGTGACGCACGTGCTGGCGGTGGCCGCACTCGAGGAGCGCCACCCAGTCCCCCACCTCGTCCCGTTCGAAGCCGATCATGCTGCGCCGCACGGGGTCAGTCTGGTCGTGGTGCGGCCGCGTCTTCGACGGTCTCTTCGGAGGGGCGGTCTCCCCCGACCGACCATCCACATGTTCATCGTATTGCGATGATATCGTAACACGATGCGTCTGAAGGATGCCGACTACGAGGACCTGCTGGCGCTGCGGACGGGCTTGCGGCGCTTCCTGCGCTGGAGCGAACAACAGGCAGAGGAGGCCGGTCTCACGCCGGCGCAGCACCAGCTGCTGCTCGCCGTGCGCGGGCACAGTGACCCTCGTGGCCCCACCATCGGCGAGGTGGCCGACTACCTCTTGCTCCGCCACCACAGTGCGGTCGGGCTGATCGACCGGGCCGACGCGGCCGGCCTCGTGGAGCGGGTACGCGACGCAAAAGACCACCGCCTCGTCCGGCTACAGCTGACCGCGACCGGCACCGAGCGACTCGAGGCCCTCTCGGCCCAGCATCTCGAGGAACTGCAGCGCCTGGCTCGCAAACTGCCCGGCGTCTGGCGCGGCCTCATGCCCCACCAGCCGCTCCACGGCCTCTCTGGACCGCAGTAGGCCGGAGATCGCTCAGGCCTGGCCGGGCCGGCCGCGCAGCTCCCGGTACTGCCGGACCAAGGACGCAGTGGAACCGTCCTGTCCCGACAGGTCGGGAGCCGACGCGCTGGTGAGGATCGGCGCCAGCTCCTTGGCCATCACCTTGCCGAGTTCGACGCCCCACTGGTCGAACGAGTCGATCGCCCAGATCGTGCCCTCCACGAAGACGGTGTGCTCGTAGAGCGCGACGAGCTGGCCGAGCACCGACGGCGTGACCTTCGGCGCCAGGATCGTCGAGCTCGGGCGGTTGCCCGGCATCACCTTGTGCGGCACGACGTCGGGCGGCGTCCCCTCGGCCGCGATCTCCTCGGCCGTCTTGCCGAAGGCCAGCGCCTTCGTCTGGGCCAGGCAGTTCGCCATGAGGAGGTCCTGCTGCTCGCCGGTGTCGTGGGTCGCCTCGGCGAACGCAATGAAATCGGCCGGGATCAGCTTCGTGCCCTGATGGATCAATTGGTAGAAGGCGTGCTGCCCGTTGGTACCCGGCTCCCCCCAGAAGATCTCGCCGGTCTGTCCCGCGACCGGGGTGCCGTCGAGGCGCACGGACTTGCCGTTCGACTCCATCGTCAGCTGCTGCAGGTAGGCCGGGAAGCGCGCTAAGCGGTGGCTGTAGGGCAGGACGGCGTGCGTCTGCGCGCCGAAGAAGTTGTTGTACCAGACGTTCAGCATGCCCTGGATCACGGGCAGGTTCTCCTCGAGCGGCGCCGAGCGGAAGTGCTCGTCCATGGCGTGGAACCCGAAGAGCATCTCGCCGAAAGCCTGGCGGCCGATGGCCACCATCAGCGAGAACCCGATGGCCGAGTCGTAGGAGTAGCGACCGCCGACCCAATCCCAGAACTCGAGCATGTTGTCGGTGTCGATGCCGAACTCGGACACCGCCTTGGCGTTCGTCGACACGGCGACGAAGTGCTTGGCCACCGCGTCGTCGCCAGCGGCGTCGCCGAGGCCCTCCAGCAGCCAGTCCCGCGCCGCCGCCGCGTTCGTCAAGGTCTCGAGCGTCGTGAACGTCTTCGAGCTGACCACGAACAGGGTGCTCGCCGGGTCCAGGTCGTGCACCGCGGCGTAGAGGTCAACGGGGTCGACGTTCGACACGAAGCGGCTCGTCAGGCCAGGCTGGGCGTAGTCGGCCAGGGCCAGCGTCGCCATGGCCGGGCCGAGATCCGACCCACCGATGCCGATGTTGACCACCGCCCCGATCCGCCTGCCCGTCGCTCCCGTCCACGAGCCGTTCCGGATGCGCTCGGAGAGCTCGCCCATCTTTCCGAGCACCCGGTGGACGTCGCCGGTGACGTCCTGCCCGTCGACCTCCAGCTCGGTGCCCGGCGGCATGCGGAGGGCGACGTGGAGCACGGCCCGGTCCTCGGTGGTGTTGATGTGCTCACCGCGGAACATGGCGTCGCGGCGCTCCTCGACGTTGGCGGCCCGCGCCAGCGCCATCAGGAGGCGCAGCGTCTCGTCCGTCGCCCGCTGCTTGGAGTAGTCGAGCACGAGGTCCGCCGCGGCGGCGGTCATCCGTTCGGCGCGTTGCGGATCGCCGGCGAAGAGGTCGCGCAGATGCCGGGGCGAGACGTCCTCGTAGTGCGCGGCCAGCGCCTTCCACTCGGGTGTCGCAGTCAGGTCCATTCGATGAATCTACGGCGCGGCTGCCGCCGTCACAGCGGGTCCGACGCCGACCCCAGGAAATCGA
>DATAYX010000250.1:0-4073 GCA_036272355.1 Acidimicrobiales bacterium | reverse complement strand
GCGTGCGCCTCGGTCAGAGAGGCCCGGCGCTTCCTCGTCGAGCAGCTGCACGAGAGCGCGGACGAGGACCTCGAGCCGCTCGTGTTGATGCTCTCGGAACTTGCCACCAACGCGGTGCAGCACGCCGACACGGCGTTCGAGGTCGCCCTCACCATCTCGCCGGAGGCCGAAGGCCGGACGGTGCACGTGCGCGTCACCGACGAGGCTGCGGGCTTCCCCGTTCCGCAGGCCGCGCCGCCCGACGGACTCCGCGGTCGCGGCTTGCGCATCGTCGAGTCGCTCGCGGACGCCTGGGGCATCGAGGTGCAGCACGGCCGCGCGGGCAAGACGGTGTGGTTCACGTCATGGCTCGAGAGGGCGACCGCTTCCCCGGCCGGACGAAATGGCGTCGAAGGGTTCGGCCCGGACCCCGTGCGCGCGGTCGGGCTCAAGGTCGGCGCAACGACGCCGGCCGCCGCCGACACGCCTCCGCCCGAAGGCGCCGATGCGTGGCCCGTCCCCGGCGTGCGAGCCCTGCTCGATTCCCTGAACGACGGCGTCGTCGCCACCGACGAGCACGGCATGATCCACTACGCCAACCACGCCGCCGAGGACCTCCTGGGATGGCCGCACGGTTCGTTGCGCGGGCGTTCGGGCCTCGAGCTCGTCCCGTCGATGGCCGGCCCCTCCGAAGACGACTTCGCGGCCTTCATGCGCACGCAGGCCGAGGAGCTCGCCGGTCGTCGGCTCCCCGCGATCGTCAGACGAGCCGAAGGCTCTGAGATCCACGTCGAGGTCGTCTTGTCGATCTTCGATCATCCGGTGGCCGGTCGCATGGTCGTCGGGATCTTCCGCCGGCGCGACGAGCGACGGATGCAGCGCTGGTCCGAGCTCACGAGCGAGCTGCTCCAGCTGTTGGCGGACGCGCCGATCGAAGACCCGCCGGCGGAGCGACTGCTCGCCACCCTCGGGCGCCGCCTCGACTGGGACGTCACCACGCTGTGGACGCTGGGCCGCCGCGGACGCCTGGTGTGCCGCCACGTGTGGACGCGCACACCCCGCGTCGCCCCCTCCTTCGCCAAGGAGAAGGCGGCCGACGCCACCAGCGGCAGCGAGGGACTCCCGCGCTGGGTCCTCGAGCACGGCGATCCCGTCTGGCTGCCCGATCTGTCCCAGGACCAGCAATTCGCCGAGGACGGACTGGTGCGCCACGGCTTCCAGAGCGCGTACGCGTTCCCCATCCGCTACCGCGGCGAGATCGTCGGCATCGTCAAGATGCTGAGCACGCACCCCCGCGAGCAGGACCTGGGCGTCGTCGAGCTCATGGATGCCGTCGGCGGGCATCTCGGCGAGCTCCTGCACGCGTCGGCCGAGGCAGCCGAGCGCGAGCAACTGCTCGAAGAGCTGCTCGAGGAGCGCCGGCGCAACGAGTTCCTGAACCTCGCCGCGCAGGTGCTGTCGGAGGTCTTCGACTACCGCGACATGGTGAAGCGCCTCGCACAGGTCGCGGTGCCGGTGCTGGCGGACCTGTGCCTGATCGACATCGCGGGGGAGGACGGGCAGATCGGCCGCATGGCCGCGTGGCACGCGGACCCGGCGAAGCGCGCGCTGACCGAGCTGCTCCTCACGGCCTACCCGCCCGACCCCGAGGGCTCCCACCCGGCACTCGAGGTGATGGAGACCGGACGCTCGAAGTGGTCCGCCCATATGAGCGACGAGTTCCTGCGCGAGACGACCGTGGATCAGCGCCACTACGAGATCGCCAAGGAGCTCGGTTTCACGTCGTACATGACGATCCCCCTCGGCAACAGCGGGGGTGACGCGATCGGCACCGTGACGCTGGTGTCGGCCGGATCGGGACGGCGGTTCTCGGAGAAGGACCTCGGACTGGCCGAACAGTTGGCGAAGCAGGTCAGCTCGGTCGTGAGCCGGGCCCGCGAATACGACCGCGAGCGGCGGATCTCCCACGAGCTGCAGCGCAACCTGTTGCCCGATGCCATCCCCGAGTTGGAGGGCTGGGAGGTCGCCGCCCGCTATCTGCCCGCCGCCGTCGGCTACGAGGTGGGCGGCGACTGGTACGACGTCGTGCCGGTGGACGACCGCTTCGTGGCGCTGATCGTCGGTGACGTCGAGGGCCACGACCTCGAGGCGGCTCGCATCATGAGCCGGCTGCGCAACACGCTCAGCCTTCTGGTCCTCGAAGAGATGGACCCGGGCAAGGCGCTCGAGCGCCTCAACCGGGTGGCGCTCTCCAGCGGCCAGTCCCGCCTGGCAACGGCGCTCGTCGGGGTGCTCGACACGAGGTCCGGCCTCATCACGTTCTCCTCGGCTGGGCACCCGTCGCCGGTGCGCATCGAGCAGGAGCGGGCCGCCGAGCTGGTGGTGCCGCCCGGGCCGCCGCTCGGCGTCAAGGGGTGCCAGTACAAGGACCACGAGTACCAACTGGAAGAGGGCTGCCTCGTCATGTTCACCGACGGGCTGGTCGAGCGGCGCGGCGTGTACCTCGACGACCGGCTCGCGCTGCTCGAGGCGTCGCTCCGGGCGGCGCCCTCGGGGGACCCCGACACGGTCAGCGACTTCGTCATCCACGCCATGACGGCGGACGAGCGCAGCTCCGACGACGTCGTCGTCCTGGCGGCCCGGCGGGCCGGCGGCGGCGCGGGGCCGGCCCGGTCGGGAACGGCAGCCGCCTCGGGGGCGATGGCATAGATCTGGGAGAGGAGGACGGTCCGGCTCCTCCTGTCAGGGGCGGCGGGAGGAGCCGGACCGGCGGGGTGGTGGCCGCTCCGTAAGGTGACGGCGTGCATCCGGAAGACCCGCTCGCCGCCCTGGTGGGGGCGCACGCCCTCGTCCCCTGCGTCGACGGCAGCGAACGGCCTTACCGCGACCTCGACTGTGCGGCATCGACCCCCGCGCTCGAGACGGTGGCGGCCCGGGTGGCCGAGTTCCTGCCGTGGTACTCGAGCGTGCACCGAGGTGCGGGCTACAAGTCGCGGCGCGCCACCGCCGCCTACGAGGCCGCCCGCGACAGCGCGCAGCGGTTCGCCCGGCGGCGCGCCGGCGGCGACGACGTGGTCGTGCTCGTCCGCAACACGACCGAGGCGATCAACCACCTGGCCTACCGGCTCGGCCTCGGCCCCTCCGACGTCGTCGTCACCACCGTCGTCGAGCACCACGCCAACCTGCTGCCCTGGGCGCGGGTGGCGGCGAGGCGGTGGGTGGAGTGCGGCACCGAGGGCACCTTCGGCGTCGACGACGTCGTGCGGGTGCTCGACGACGGCCCGCGGCCCGCGCTGCTCGCGATCACCGCCGCGTCCAACGTGACGGGATGGCTGCCGCCGGTGGAGGAGATCTGCGCCGCCGCCCACGCGCGGGGCGTCCGCGTCCTGGCCGACGCGGCCCAGCTGGCGCCGCACCGCCCGCTCCCGCCGGGCCCCGACTTCGTCGCGTTCAGCGGTCACAAGCTCTACGCGCCGTTCGGGGCGGGGGCGCTCATCGGCCCGCGCGACACGTTCGAGACCGGCGATCCGTTCCTGGCCGGCGGCGGGGCGGTCGACCTGGTCGACCTCGACGAGGTCATCTGGACCGAACCGCCCGAGCGGGAGGAGGCCGGCTCGCCGAACGTCGTCGGCGCGGTCGCCTTCGGCACCGCCATGGACGAGCTGGAGCGCATCGGCTGGGACGCGGTGCGGGCACACGAAGAGGCGCTGTGCGCGCAGCTTCACGAGGGACTGCGCTCGATACCCGGTGTGCGGGTGCTGGGGCCGGCGTTCGACGACACCGCCGGGGGTGCGGACCACCTCGCGGTCGCGGCCTTCACGGTGGAGGGCATGCACCACGCCCTGGTGGCGGCGCGGCTCAGCGCGGAGTTCGGCGTGGGCGTCCGGCACGGCTGCTTCTGCGCGCACCCCTACCTGATCCGCCTGCTCGACGTCGGCAGCGCGGGCCTCGCAGAGGCCCGGGCGGCGGTGCGCCGGGGCGACCGCAGCGGCATACCGGGCGCGGTGCGGGCCAGCTGCGGTCTGGGCACCTCGAGCGAGGACGTGGACGCGTTGCTCGACGCGCTGCGCGCCCTGGCGGCGGGGACGCCGGCA
>DATAYX010000249.1:0-2818 GCA_036272355.1 Acidimicrobiales bacterium | reverse complement strand
GATGGCGCCTCATCGTCGAGCACGTGCCGCTCGCCTTCGTCTCGCCGCTCGCAGCGCTCGGCATCGCCTTGATCATCCCGGCCACGATCCTGCTGGCGAACTCGCTCGCTCTGTGGCCGGGCCAGTTGGTCGCCGGCTCCCACGTCCCCGCGCGCGAGCTGCGCGTCGAATAGGCCGCTCGTCGCGCTACTTGAGGAGGCGGGACAGGCGGCGGTCGGCCAGTTTCTTGCCGCCGGTCTGGCAGGTGGGGCAATACGCCATCTCGTAGGACTCGAACGAGACGCGCTCGAGCTTCGTGCCGCACCCCGGGCACGGCTCGCCGACCTTCCCGTGGACCTTGAAGCGGCCACCGAGGCTCGACTCGGAGAGCCCGCCCTTGCGCGTGCGCTCGAGTTCGAGCGCTTCTCCGATGACCTCGTTGACGGCGGTGATGAGGGCCTCGCGCTGCTCGGGCTTAAGGGAACGCAGCGAGGCGAAGGGCGAGAGGTTGGCGCGCTGGAGGATGTCGTCGCCCCAGCCACGGCCGATGCCCGAGACGACGTGCTGGTCGCGCAGGTCGGTGGTCAGCTGCCGGCTCGAGTCGCTCGTGCGGATGAAGGCCGCGAACTCGTCGCTGCCGGGCTCGGGGCCGAGGCCGGCGAGCGGACCGTCGTCGCCCGGTGCGAGCACCCACCAGGAGGCCTTGCGTTGCGTCCCGTACTCGCGCACGAGGATGCCGATGCCGGGGCCGTCGAGGCCGGCATCCCCCTGGCCGAAGACGAAGCGCGCCACTGCGCCGCGGGGCTTGGTCTTCTTGGGGGGCTCCTCGACATCGAGGCGCCCGGCCTGGGAGAGGTGGAGCACGATCCGGTTGCCGTCGTCGAACTCCCACACCAGGTACTTGGCCCGGCGTGCGACGCGCTCGAGGCGGTGGGACTTCAGGTCGTCCGGTGCCGGTGCGTACGTCTTGAGCGAGGAGAAGCCGAGGAGGTCGGCCCGGCGGAGGGTCGTGCCGGCGAGGAGCGTGTCGAGGCGCTCGGACAGCGCCTGCATCTCGGGCAATTCGGGCACGCCACAATGTACCGATGACCTACACGCACGGGCACCACGAATCCGTCCTGCGCAGCCACACCTGGCGCACGGCCGAGAACTCCGCTGCGTACCTGCTGCCTTCGTTGCGGCCCGGTCTGTCGGTGCTCGACGTCGGGTGCGGGCCCGGCACGATCACGTCGGACCTGGCGCTCCTGGTGGCGCCGGGCGAGGTCGTGGGGATCGACGCGTCCGAAGAGGTGGTGGCGCAGGCGGCGGAAGGTTCGGGGTTGTCGAACCTGCGCTTCGAGGTCGGCGACCTGTTCTCGCTGGACTACCCCGACATGTCGTTCGACGTGGTCCACCTGCACCAGGTGCTCCAGCATCTCGGCGATCCGGTGGAGGCGCTCGTGGCCCTGCGGCGGGTGCTGGCGGTCGGAGGTGTGCTGGCGGCGCGGGACTCGGACTACTCGGCGTTCACGTGGGCGCCGGCGGATCCCTTCTTGGACCGGTGGCTGGAGTTGTACCTGGCGGTGACGGAGCGGAACGGGCACGACGCCTGTATCGGGCCGCGGCTGATGGGTCTGGCGCTGTCGGCGGGCTTCGGCTCGGTCGAGGTGTCGAGCTCGACCTGGACCTACGCCGACCCGGAGTCGCGGGCGTGGTGGGGCGGGCTGTGGGCCGACCGGGTGCGCTACTCACGCTTCGGCGAGCAGGCGGTCGCGTACGGGTTCAGCAGGACGGACGAGCTGGAGTCGATCGCGGCGGCGTGGTCTCGCTGGGCGTCGGCGCCCGACGCCGTCTTCGTGGTGCCGCACGTGGAGATCCTGGCCCGGGACTGAAGGGGGCTCGGATGGGCCGCCGGCCTGTGGGATACGTGCGGGCACCGACGCGCCCTTGAAATTCCGCCCCGAGCGTTAAGGACGCGTAGGCAGCGACACGACGCGTCTCCGATCGAAGCGATCAGTTGACCCAGAGCTTGTCGGTGTAGGTGTCGGTCCCGACGATGGTCGGGATGAAGGGCAGCGCCGCGATGACGGTCCCCTTGCCCGCAGACTCGAGACGCCGCCGGTGCTCGGCGATGACCGGTTCCCACGCGGCCTCAGGTGGCGTGTTGAGGAACCACAGCAGAATGGTGCGGTTGTCCTTGGCCGACTCGCGTGGGACGTCCCCGGGGGCGTCGACCTCCAACGCGATCGGCGTGAACGCCGCCACCAGGTCGGCATCGGTGCCGGGGAGCAGCCCGGGCAGATGCTCGCTGCGCAGCCAGGACCACAGCTCCTCGTTGGTGATGTCGTCGCTGCGGTCGATGAAGGTGGTCACGAAGCCGCGATAGGGATGATCGAGGGCCAGCTCGACCGGCACGCCGTCGGGATCGCGGCGGTGCTCCCACTGGAAGTCGTAGAGGAGCGTGTGCACGTGGTCGCGCTCTTGGAACATGCGCCCCGCCGCATGGAGGGCGTTGACCTGGCGGAGGGCCCACTTGTTCCAGACGTCGTGGTAGCCGTCCAGCACCCAGTAGACCGCCACGTAGGAGCCGCGGGCGGGCTCGCCGGTGATGACCGAGGGGTCGGGGTCCCGCATCGACTTGAGCTCGGCCGTGGCCACGAAGCGCCGGCCGGCGAAGTTGTACGGCCCGACCATGCAGCCGGAATAGAAGTGGTCGCGCTCGTACCAGCGGTTGTAGGCGACCTCGTGCCCGCGGTGGGGTTCCACCAGCGTCCAGAGCATGGAGCCGAGCTTGACCGGCTCGGCCTCGGCGTAGACCTCGACGGGGCGCTTCTTCTTCGGTGCGGCATCCTCGGACATG
>DATAYX010000248.1:0-3278 GCA_036272355.1 Acidimicrobiales bacterium | reverse complement strand
CTCGTGGTGGCGCCGTTCGGGGTGGACTCGCTGCGCGAGCCGTCGCCCGACCAGCCGCCCCCCTCCGGCCGGCGCGCCCGCCGGAAGGCCGCGAAATCCAAACGCCGCCGCCGTTGGCGCGTGGTCGTGCCGATCCTCGTCGTGGTCCTCCTGTTGCTCGGTGCCGGCGCGTGGGCCGGCCTGCGGCTCAGACAGGCCGCCCCGGCGCCGGTCGTGACCCCGGTGCTCCCGGTCTCGGTGGACGTTCCTACCAAGGCCGTGTCGCTCCCGTTCCCGACGACGGGCGAAGGGGCGGTCGCCATCCCCTCGATCGGTGTCGAGGAGGCGTCGGACGCCGAGAAGCCGGTCCCCGTGGCCAGCCTCACGAAGTTGATGACGGCCTACGTCGTGCTGCACGACCACCCCCTGGCCGTCAACGAGTCCGGGCCGAGCGTCACCGCCACGCAGACGGACGTCGACGACTTCGACTTCGACGCCGTCTCGGACGCTGCCAACGCGCAGGTGACGCTGGGGGAGCAGATCACGGAGGAGCAGCTGCTCGCCGGGCTGTTGGTCCACTCGGCCGACAACTACGCCGACCTGTTGGCGCGCTGGGACGCCGGCACCATCCCCGCGTTCGTGACGAAGATGAACACGACGGCCGCGGCACTCCACATGACCCAGACCCACTTCGACGACGCCAGCGGCATCTCGAACAAGTCGGTCTCCACCGCCGGCGATATCCTGAAGGTGGCGGCGCCCGACATGGCCGACCCGGTCGTCGCCTCCATCGTGAACAACAATTCGGTGACGCTGCCGGTGGCCGGCACCCTCACCACCTACACGCCGCTGCTCGGGCTCGACGGGATCATCGGCGTGAAGTCCGGCTACACCGACGCCGCGGGTGGGTGCGACGTCGTCGCGGTCATCCGGACCGTGCACGGTCGTCCCACCTTGCTGCTGGCGGCGGTGACGGGACAGACCGGGCTCCAGGTCCTCGCCCAGGCCGGGCTGCATGGGCTGGCGTTGGTCAACGCGGCGGAGCCGCTCATCGGGACCTCGACGGTGCTGCACGCCGGCGTGGTCGCCGCCGAGGTCGGCGCGGGGGGGTCGAGCGTTGCCGCCGTGACCGGCTCGTCGGTCTCGATGCTCACATGGCCGCGTGCGCATGCCACCCGCGTCTTCCACCCGGTGCACCGCCTGGGCGCGCACGCCCGGCGTGGTGCGCTGGCGGGCAACGTCGTGGTCACGATGGGGACGCAGCGCGTCGTCGTCCCCGTCCACCTCACCCGCGACATCCCGCAGCGGACGCTGCTCCAGCGCCTGTTCTGACCGCCTAGCCTGACCGCCGTGCGTGTGCGCGCCCCCGCCTCGTCGGCCAACCTCGGTCCCGGCTTCGACACGCTGGCCCTGGCCGTCGACCGCTATGTCAGCGTGGAGGTGGAGCCGGCCGACTCGCTGCGCGTGCACACCGAGGGCGAGGGCGCCGGTCTCTTCGACGATGCCTCGCACCTCGCGGCGCGTGTGGCCGCCGAGGTCCTCGGGCACGACCGCTTCTCCGTGCGGGTGCGTTCACAGATCCCGCTCGCCCGGGGGCTGGGCTCCTCCGCCGCCCTGGCCGCCGCCGCGGCCGCCGCCGCCGGGTCCGACGACCCCTTCGCCGTTGCCGCGGCCTACGACGGGCACCCGGAGAACGCCGCCGCGAGCGTGTTCGGCGGGCTCGTGGCGGCCACCTCGGTGGGGGGCGGGCCCGCGCACGCCGCCCTGCCGCTGGCCGAGGGCCTCGGGCTCGTGGCCATCGTCCCGGAGCGGAACCTCGCCACACCCGAGGCGCGCGGGGTCCTGCCCGAGCGCCTGCCCCGCGAGGACGCCGTGTTCAACCTCGGCCGCATGGGCCTGTTGGTGGCCGGCCTGGCCGATCCGGCCGCGTTGCGGCCCGCGGCCACCGAGGACCGGATCCACCAGGCGGCACGGACCGAGCTGTTCCCCGAGGCGCCGGCGCTGCTCGCGGCCCTCGTCGAGGCCGGGGCGCTCGCCGCCTGTTGGTCCGGTGCCGGGCCGACCCTCATCGGGTTCGTCACCGGCGAAACGGTCGAGGCGGTCCGGGCCGGCGCCGGCGCCGCGCTGGCCGGAGCGGGGATCGATGGGCGGGTCCTGTCGCTGCGCCCGGATCGACGCGGTCTCGTCTACGGCGACGAGGCCGAGGTGCCGCTCGAGGGCGAGGCCTAGCCGCCCAGCGCGCGGTCGAGCTTCTGCACGTCCGTGCGCAGCTGCGCGATCGCGCCGTTGAGATCGAACGTGTTGAGCACCTGGTCGTAGTTCGACTGCGTGGGCTGCGCGTCGCCGAGGATCTCGAGGCTGTTGGCGAGTGTCTGAGCCGAGTTGCGCGTGCTGACGACGTCGTTCTGCGGCGCCGTGAATCCCTTGCCGACGGCGAGCTTGTTGGCGTAGTCGTGGACCTGGTTCCCCAACGTGACGTCGGCGTGCTCGACGCACACCACCGGGTTCGAGGTCGACTTGCACGCAGCCGCCTTCGACTCGTACGCCGTCATCTGGGACAGCACCGTTGCGCCCTCGCCCTGCAGGCTCGAGCTCGAAGAAGCCGAACTGCCCGACCCCGATCCCGACCCTCCCGAGCTGCATGCGGCCAGCGCGAGCGGGAGTGCCAACACCGCCCACCCGGCGAGGCGGCGACGGGACGAAAGAGGGTGGCTCACGGCGGACGATCGTATGCGCTGGGCCTCCCTAGAATCGTGCAGATGCCACGGCGATACTTCATCCGCACGTTCGGGTGCCAGATGAACGAGCACGACTCGGAGCGCCTGGCCGGCCTGCTCGTGGCCGACGGCATGGAGCCTGCCGCCGCCATGGAAGACGCCGATGTGGTGGTCCTCAACACGTGCTGCATACGAGAGAACGCCGACCAGCGCCTCTACGGGACGCTCGGGCGCCTGAAGGAGCTGGTCGACGCGAAACCCGGCCTGCAGATCGCCGTCGGCGGCTGCCTCGCCCAAAAGGACCGCGAGCGAATCCAGGAGAAGGTGGGCTGGGTCGACGTCGTGTTCGGCACGCACAACCTCAGCCGGGCACCCGTGCTGTTGCGCCGGGCCCGCGACGAGGGCCCGTTGACGGAGATCCTCGAGGCGCCCGAGCCCGAGGCGGGCACCGAGCCGCTGCTCGGTCCGGGCGCCGTCCGCGAGCTGCCCTACGCGGCGTGGGTGAACATCCAAACCGGGTGCGACAACTCCTGCGCCTTTTGCATCGTGCCGTCGGTGCGCGGCCCCGAGGTCAGCCGGCCG
>DATAYX010000247.1:0-2968 GCA_036272355.1 Acidimicrobiales bacterium | reverse complement strand
GCTTCTTCTTGGTCACGTCGCCCGCCGTCTCGGCGGCCAACTCTCCCTTGATGTCGGCGAAGGCTTCGTTGGTCGGGTGGGTCAGGCTGACGCTACTCACGGGCGATCCTCGGGTCGACGATCGTGAACAGGAAGTCGAAGATGAAGTTGATCAGCACGATGGCGATGGCCACGACGAGCGTGATGCCCTGCACCACCGTGTAGTCGTCCTGGTTCACGGCGGAGACGAGCTGGTATCCCAGCCCCGGCATCTGCAGGAGCAGCTCGACGACGAACGTGCCCGCAATGAGCGTGCTGATCGTCACGCCGGCGGAGGCGAGCATGGAGATGGAGGACGGCCGCAGCGCGTGCCGCCACATGATGCGCCGGTCGCTGATGCCCTTCGACCGGGCCATCGTGATGAAGTCCTCCTGCAGAGTGGAGATCAGGTCGTTCCGCAGCAGGCGGAAGTACACGACGATCGATCCGAGGGCGAGCACGATCGAAGGCAGCAGCATCGTATGGAGGTTGGACAAGAAGTTCTGCGTGATCGGGACGTAGGAGGCCGGGCCGGGGAACACGTGCCAGTGCACGGCGAAGAGCAACACGAGGACGGGCGCGATGACGAAGGGAGGGAGCGCCAGCATCGCGAAGGTCGACCCGTTCGACGCCTGGTCGAAGAGCTTGTTCGGCCGGCGTGCCGCGCTCATCGCCATCGGGAAGGCGATGGCGAACGCGATGATCTGCGAGAAGATGATGAGCTCGAGGTCGATCGGGAACGACTCCGAAATGATGCTCGTCGTCGACTGGTGCGTCGTGAACGACTGGCCCAGGTTCCCCTGGAGGACGTGGCCCATCCAGATGAAGTACTGCTGGATGAGGGGCTTGTTCAGGCCGAGTTCCTTGTTCACCGTTGCGACGTTCTGCGTCGTCGCGTTGGGGCCGAGGATGGTGGTGGCCGGGTCGCCCGGCAGCAGATGGACCAGGAAGAATGCCGCGACGGAGACGAAGAGGATGATGACGATCAGCAGCGCCAGTCTCTTGGCGATGTAACGGGCCACGTAGGTCTCTCCCCCCTTTCGTCCAGCCTGCAATTCGTCAGTTCGAGTCGCCCCCGGCCTAGCGGCGGATGATCCTAGACCGCGACCCGGTGTCCTACCATGCGCCCATGCCTGACGAGGTTCCCCCCCTCACCGGTCGCACGCGCGTTGCGGTCGGTGTCGGCGTCGCCTTCGTCATCGCCGCCGGGCTCTTCCTCCGCTTCTGGACGCGCTCGGGGCTGTGGCTCGACGAGGCGCTCACGGTCGACGTCGCCCGCCTCCCGTTGCACGCGCTCCCCACCGCCCTCAAGCACGACGGGGCGCCACCGCTCTACTACGTCCTGCTCCATTTCTGGATGGGCCTGTTCGGCCAGTCCAACGACGCCGTCCGGGCCCTCTCCGGGCTCTTCGCCGTCCTGACCCTCCCGGTGGGCTGGCTCTGCGGGAAGCGCTTCGGCGGCCGCGCGGTGGCGTGGACGATGGTGGTGCTGCTGGCCAGCGCGCCCTTCGACGTCTATTACGCCACCGAGTCGCGCATGTACGCGCTGGTCATCCTGCTGACCGGGCTCGGTTTCCTCGCCCTCGAGCGCGCCGTCCGGGCGCCCCGTCCGGGCAACCTCGTGGCGGTGGCGCTCGTCACCGCCGCGCTGCTCTATTCGCAGTACTGGGCGGTCTACCTCGTGGCCATGGTCGCCATCTGGCTCGTGGCGTCCATCTGGCGCACCCGCCACCGGGGCCAGCCCGAAGGAGCGCCGTGGGCCGCGCTCATCGCGGTGGGTGCCGGCGTGCTGCTCTTCGTGCCCTGGGTCCCGATCTTCTTCTACCAGTCCCGGCACACGGGCACCCCGTGGGCGATCGCGCCGAACTTCTCGGCGGTCATCAACGCCCTCACCGGCTTCACCGACAACCAGGGCTCGACGTTGCAGACCGCGACGAACCAGGGCCGGCTCCTCGCCGTCATCTACTTCGCCATGCTCGCCCTCGCGGTGTTCGGCATCGGCAAGAGCGGCCGCTTCATCGAGCTCGATCTGCGCACCCGGTCCCACTCCCGTGGCGTCGGTTTCGTGGTGCTCGGCACGCTGTTCGCCGCGATCGGCGGCGGGATCATCACCTCCAGTGCTTTCTCCTCGAGGTACGCGGCGGTGGTGTTCCTCCCTTTTCTCCTTCTCGTCGCCTACGGCACCATCACGCTGCTCAACCCCAAGGCGCGGGTGATCATCGTCGGGCTGGCCGCCGCGGCCGGCTTGGTGTCGTCCGCCCAGAACGTCACGACGCAGCGCACGCAGGCGAACGCGGTCGCGACGGCCATCGATGCGCAGGCCCGACCGGGCGACATCATCGCCTTCTGCCCGGACCAGCTCGGCCCTGCCGTGTACCGGCAGATCGAGAACCCCTCGCAGTACGCCATGGTCACCTTCCCCCGCCGGACCGGTCCGGCGATCGTGAACTGGGTCGACTACGCGCAGACGGTCGGAGCCGCCAGCTCCGCCGGCTTCGCCGACTTCGTGGCGCAACGAGCCGGCACGGCGCACCACGTATGGCTGGTCTGGCAGTCGATGTACCAGAGTTACGGCATCAAGTGCGAGCAGATCGCGTCCGACCTCGTCACCGCCGCCACCAAGACGGGTGGGGGCGGTCGCAACGTCGTCACGGCCCATACCCGCCTCTTCTACGAGCCGATGAACCTGACCGAGATCGTCTTCGCGGGAAAGTGACCCGGTGGCCGAGGCCGAGGTGACGGGCACCGTCGCGACGACGGCCACGGACTCGCTCAGCGCGAAAGTGCAGCGCGGCTGGAACCGGTTGCCGCTCTGCGCGCGGGAGGCCGTGCTGCCCTACGTCGTGGCGCGGGCCGTGGTCCTGAGCGCGCTCGGCTTGGCCCACTTCATCGTCGACCGCACCCACCCGGCGACGGTGGGCGTGGCGGCCCGGGTGCACGCCGGGCTGCT
>DATAYX010000246.1:0-3911 GCA_036272355.1 Acidimicrobiales bacterium | reverse complement strand
CATCCGTTGGCGCTTCTTCACGGCGCCGCGCCTGATCGTCATGGTGGTGACGATCGGCCTGGCCCAGCTGTTCGGCGGGATCCAGTTGCTGGTGCCCGGATGGCTCGGCGGCCCGGCCATCGTCGGCGGGTTCTCCACGGGCCTGAGCAGCAGCAGCGTCCGGATCTTCCCCGACTCCTTCAACGGGAACGACCTCCTGATCGTCATCGTGGTGCCGGTCGTGCTGGTCGCGCTGGGGTGGTTCCTCCTGCGCACCGACGCCGGTGTCGCGGTGCGCTCGGTGGCCGACAATTCGGACCGGGCCCGGCTGCTGGGCATCCCGGTGCGGCGGCTGTCGACGCTGGTGTGGGTGATCGCGGGCGTGATCGCCGCGTTGACCACGGTCCTCAGTGCGCCGTCGAACGGCCTCACGATCTCCGCCGGTGCGGGGCCGACGTTGATCCTGCCCGCGCTGGCCGCCGCCATCATCGCCGGCATGGAGAACCTGCCCGTGGCCTTCGGGGCCGGCGTGGCGCTCGGCATCACGAGCGGGCTCTTCCAGTTCAACCTGCCGCGGTACGGCAGCGCGACGGGCGACGTGGTCAACCTGGTGGCGATCCTCCTCGGCCTCCTGCTGCTCCAGAAGAAGCGCAGCCGCGCCGACGACGCCGACGAGACGTTCTCGGCGACCGGCATCCTCAAGCCGATCCCCGACGTGCTGCGCCGCCTCCCCGAGGTCGTGGCCGGCCGCGTCGGCATGTTCGTGATCGCCATCGGCCTCGTCGTCATGGTCCCGTTCATGTTCGGGCCCGGGACCACCTTGGAGTACACGGGCGCGCTGGTGTACGGGATGATCGCCATCTCGCTCGTGGTGCTGACCGGGTGGTCGGGCAACGTGAGCCTGGGGCAGTTCGCCTTCGCCGGCATCGGGGGCGTCGTGGCCGGCGACATGATCATGAAGGCGAACGTCGACCTGTTCTTCTGCCTGGCCGCCGCGGGCGTCGCCGGCGCCATCCTGGCGGTGGTCGTGGGGGTGCCCGCGCTGCGCATCCGCGGCGCCTATCTGGCCGCCGTGACGTTGGCCCTGGGCGTGGCGGTCAACAACTTCTTCCTCAACCCGACGTACTTCCCGAACATCATCCCGCAGCAATTCACGCGGCCGGTGCTCTTCGGGCGCTTCGACCTGGCGTCGAACAGGGCCATGTACTTCCTCTGCCTCGCGTTCTTGGTGCTGACGATCGTGTTCGTCCAGGGGCTGCGGCGGGCCCGCTCGGGCCGGGTACTGCTCGCGACGCGCGACAACGAGAAGGCGGCGGCGGCGATGTCGGTGCCGCCGGTGCGCACCAAGCTCTCCGGCTTCGTGCTGGCCGGTGCCGTCGCGGGCGTCGCCGGCGCGCTGTACGCGGTGCTGCTCGGGGCGGTCGGCTTCAACACCTACGACCCGTCCTACGGCCTCGTGGTGTTCTCGATGGCGGTCATCGGCGGGCTCGGCTCGATCAGCGGCGTGTTGATGGGCGTGGCGCTGATCGAGGTCCTGAGCTTCTGGAAGCCGCAGTACCAGCTGGTGTTCACCGGGTTCGGTCTGCTGGTCATCTTGCTGTTCCTCCCGGGCGGGCTGGCGGCCGGCCTGCAGAACGTCCGCGACCGTCTCTTGAAGCTGGTGGCCAACCGGCGGCAGATCCTCGTGCCGAGCCTGCTGGCCGACAAACGGGTCGAGCTCGTCGACCACGCGCCCGAGGAGACGTCGTTGCTTGAGCACGCGCTCGGCGAGGAGGACGACGGGGCCGCGGCGGCCCTGCACGACGAGTTCGAGCCCGCGCCGGTGGCGGCCGACGAGGACACGGACAAGGTGCCGGCGGTGGCCGCTTCGGGTGCGGGTGCGGCTGTGGGCGCGGTGTCGCCGGCGACCAACGGCTCGAACGGCCACGTCCCGGACACGCCGGTCGCGCTCTCGTGCGACAAGGTCGAGGTCTCCTACGGCCCGGTTCAGATCCTCTTCGGCGTGGACCTCGAGGTGCACGAGGGCGAGATCGTGGCACTGCTGGGCACGAACGGCGCCGGCAAGTCCACGCTGCTCAAGGGGGCCAGCGGTCTGGTCAGGGTCGGTGGCGGCGCGGTCCGGCTCGGCGAGGCCGAGATCGACGGGCAGCAGGCCGAGTCGATCGCCCGCAAGGGCCTTTCGCTGATGCCGGGTGGCCGCGGCATCTTCCCGACGCTGAGCGTCGAGGAGAACCTGCGGCTCGGCACCTGGATGGTGCGCAAGGACCACCGCGCCGTCTCGGAGGCCAAGGAGCGCGTCCTCGACCTCTTCCCGATCCTGCGCGAGCGCGCCCACCAGCAGGCGGGCAACCTCTCGGGCGGCGAGCAGCAGATGCTCTCGCTGTCGATGGCGCTGATGGTGAAGCCGAAGGTCCTCATGATCGACGAGCTCTCGCTGGGGTTGGCGCCCACCATCGTCAGCCAGCTGATCCAGGTGGTGAAGCAGCTGCACGAGTCGGGGGTCACGATCGTCGTGGTCGAGCAGTCGGTGAACGTCGCGTTGGAGATGGCCGAGCGCGCCGTCTTCCTCGAGAAGGGCGAGGTGCGCTTCAGCGGGCGCACGGTCGACCTCCTCGAACGCCCCGACATCCTGCGCTCGGTGTTCATCGCCGGCGCCGGCTCGGTCGACGGGACGGTGGTGACGCCCGACGCCGGGCCGACGGACCACCACGAGCAGACGAACGCCTCCGCGGCGCTGCTCGTCGCAGACCCGCACAAGCGGATCCCGCCGTCCGCGGAGGCACCCTCCATCTTGGAGTGCAACGGCGTGCGCAAGAGCTTCGGCGGCATCGCGGCAATCCAGGACATCAGCCTCACCCTGCGCGACGGCGAGATCCTCGGGCTGATCGGTCACAACGGCGCGGGCAAGACCACGTTCTTCGACTGCGTGTCGGGGTTCCTGTCGCTCGACGGTGGCCGCATCCGCCTGGGCGGGGTGGACATCGACTCCTGGCCCGGTTACATGCGGGCCGCGGCCGGCATCGGGCGCACGTTCCAAGAGGCGCGGCTCTACCCGTCGCTCACGGTGATCGAGACGATCGAGGTGGCGCTCGAACGTCACCTGCAGTCGCGCGACATGATCGCGGCCGGCCTGCGCCTGCCGGCATCCCTCGACTCGGAGGCGGATGCGTCGACGAAGGCCGAGGAGCTCGTCGAGCTGATGGGCCTCGGCGCCTTCCGGGAGAAGCTGGTCGGCGAGCTCTCCACCGGCACCCGTCGCATCGTGGAGCTCGCCTGCGTGCTGGGCCAGGAGCCCGGGGTGCTGCTCCTGGACGAGCCGTCGGGCGGCGTGGCCCAGCGCGAGACCGAGGCCATGGGTCCCTTGTTGATCCGGGTGCAGCAGCACACCGGCTGCTCGATCCTGGTGGTGGAGCACGACATGCCGCTGCTGACCGCGATCTGCGACCGCATGATCGCGCTCGAGCTGGGTGAGGTCATCGCCGAGGGCACGCCGGCCGAGGTGCTCGAGCACCCGGCTGTGATCGAGTCGTACCTCGGCACGGACGAGTCCACGATCCGTCGGTCGGGCGCCGTCAAGGTCTGACGAACGCCCTCGACCGTCCTCCTCACGCCGTATATGCCCTCCGCTCGTTCATGCGAGGAATGAGCGGCACCTTCCGCTCATTCAGTTCGAATTCGAACGGGGCGCGTATACACTCGTCCGCCGCCCTGACCTCTCAGGGCCGAAACAAGGTCGCACCGCTCCGTCGTCGCCCACCCACTTCGCGCACGGCTTGTCCCACGAGCCGGTGGTACGCCAGAGTCGGACCGTGGACGCGCCGGTCGTCGGGATGTGTGACAAGAGATTCTCCCTGGTCAAAGAGGAATTTGCCCGCAACTTCGCCGAGCGCGACGAGGTGGGGGCCGCGGTCTGCGTGATCGTCGACGGGGCG
>DATAYX010000245.1:0-2858 GCA_036272355.1 Acidimicrobiales bacterium | reverse complement strand
GCGTGTGACCCGCCAACGTCGTGGCCCAGGTGTCGCCCATCAGGTTGGCGCGTTCGAGCGGAGTCAGCTCGGACAAGTGCTCGGTGAGCGCCAGGCGATGTTCGGCCTGGTAACCGACGCGGAACACACCCCAGCCACCGGCGTTGACGACCACGGTTCCCTGCGCCACTTCAGGCACCGGCGCCGGCTCCGCTCCGAGCACCAGGCGGCGCACGGGTGCGCCCGGCGTGTCGCCGTGCGGCAACGCGCGAACCGCGACAGGCACGTTCCACCTGGTGCCGATGGCCGACTCGGTGCCGGTGGGAACCGGACCGTAGGCGAACGGCTGTTGACCCAACTCGGCGTGGTCGAGTGTCACGAGGGGGTGGCCACCCTGGAGGATGAACGTGTCCATGATGTCGCGTACGGGTGCGCCGCTTGCGTCCTCCAATGCTTCCCACAGGTCGGTCGTGACCGTGTTGCCATACGCGTGGGCCTTGAGGTAGGAGCGAACGCCGTCTCGGAAGACGTCAGGCCCGATGTGCTGTTCGAGCATGCGCAGCACGCCGCAGCCCTTCTCGTAGGTAAGGAGGTCGAACATGCCCTCTGCTTCCTTGGGCGGACCGACCGGGTACTCGATCGGGCGTGTCGAATGCACGCCGTCCACCGCGAGCGCCGCCTCGCGCGAGGAGGCGAATCCGGCCCAGCGGTCCCACGAGGGCCGAAACGCATCGACACACATCATCTCCATGAACGTGGCAAACGCTTCGTTGAGCCATATGCCCTCCCACCAACCCATTGTCACGAGGTCGCCAAACCACATGTGGGCGAGCTCGTGTGAGACCACATCTGCGACGCGCTCGAGCTCCATGCGAGCCGCCTGCGCAGGGTCGACGAGGAGTGCCGTGTCGCGGAACGTGATGCACCCGAGATTCTCCATGGCGCCAGCGGCGAAGTCGGGAATCGCGACCAGGTCGACCTTGTCGCCCGGATAGGGGATGTTGAAGTAGTCGGTGAAGAAGCGGAGCGCGAACGCGCCCACCTCGAGGGCGTACTCGCCCAATGCCCGCTTGCCCGGCGTGGAGACGACCCGGAGCGGCACCCCGTCCACGTCGATCGTCTCGGTGGCCTCGAGGTTGCCGACGACGAAGGCCACCAGATAGGTGGACATCTTCATCGTGGGAGAAAATTTCACCCGTCGCTTCTCGCCGACTGGTTCATCGCCGACGATGGGCGAGTTGGAGATGGCGTCGAGATCGGGGTCGACGATCAGCGTGACCTCGAAGACGGCTTTGCGATCAGGCTCGTCGAAACAGGGGAAGCAACGCCGGGCGTCGACCGACTCGAACTGTGTGGTGGCGATGGTCTGGGTCTCATCGTTGGGCGCGGTATAGGTGGAGCGGTAGAAGCCGCGCAGCTTGTCGTTGAGCGTTCCCGTGAAGCGGCAGCTCAGCGTGCACGGACCCGGGGGCAACTCGGAGGGCGCCTGGAACCTGACCCATTCGAGGTCGTCATCGAACGTCACTGCGCAGGCAATGGCCGTGCCGTCGGAGAGCCTGACCTCGACGTCGCTCACGGCAAGCTCGACGGCGTTGAGCACGATCTCGCGGACCGGCTCGTGGATCACCGCGTCGATCGCCACGGTGCCCGAGAAGCTGGCGGCACCGAGGTCCGGCTCGATCTCGATGCGATACATCTCCGGTTCGACGGTCCGGGGCAGGCGAAACGCAGTGCTACCCGGTACGTCGGAGGACGTCGTCGTGGGGGGATGCATCCGGGGAAGGCTACCTGCCGCGCTCCGAGTAGGTTCTCGCTCCGTGCCCGAGCCACAGAGCCTGCTGGACGAAGAAGCCGCTTCATCCCCGGTGCAGGACAAGGAGGTCCACCACGACCTTGACGTCGTGGCGATCGGGTCCCCGCTGTTGGACGTGATCGAATTGGCGAACGGCGAGCAGCTCGCCCAATCGGGTCTGGCCAAGGGATCTATGACCCTGATCGATTTGGCCAAGGCCAGGGAAATCCAGGCCCTGATGGTGACAGCGCGTCACGTTTCCGGCGGGTCCGTGGCCAACACCACCGCTGGAATCGCGGAACTGGGCGGCAGCGCGGGCTTCGTCGGCACCGTCGCCGACGACGAGGTCGGACACACCTACGCCCAGAACCTGCGCGCCGCGGGCGTCGAATTCGAGCCGCACTACAGCGAGGCAGCGGCAGATGCACTCGGGACGGGACGCTGTGTCGTCCTGATCTCCGATGACGCCGACCGAACGATGGGGACCTATCTCGGCGCCGCGTCCACCCTGACGCCTGCCGGCGTACCCGAGGCGTTCGTGGCGCGGGCGTCCATCGTGTTGCTCGAGGGCTACCTGTGGGACGTGCCGTCGGCCAAGGAGGCCATGCGTCATGCCGCCGCGACCGCCCATGCCGGCGACGGCTCGGTGGCCTTGTCCCTGTCGGATCCCTTCTGCGTCAGCCGGCACCAGCGCGAGTTCCTGGACCTGCTCCGCGACGACGTGGACATCCTCCTCGGCAACGAAGAGGAGCTCACCATGCTCTTCGGCACCGACTCTGCCGATGCGGCGATCGAGGCGGCAGAGGAGACCGGGCTGCTGGTGGTGATGACCCGGGGCCCCCAGGGAGCGATCGTGTTGACCGCGCGGGGTCCCGTGGCAGTGCCGGCGGCCGACGTCGAGCGCGTCATCGACACCACCGGCGCGGGTGACCTCTTTGCGGCGGGACTGTTGTTCGGCCTCACGCACGGGATGGGCCCGGAGGACAGCACCCGTCTCGGTGGCTTGTGCGCCGCCGAGGTGATCTCCCACACTGGCGCGCGGCCCGAGGCCGACCTGAAGGCACTGGCCAAGGCCGCCGGGCTGTTC
>DATAYX010000244.1:0-2583 GCA_036272355.1 Acidimicrobiales bacterium | reverse complement strand
GTCGTCGAGGTGGCCGGCCAGCGCAAGCTCTTGCAATGGACGGTTCCGGGGCTCGCCCACTTCTTCACCATGTGGGGCTTCACCATCCTCTTGCTGACGATCATCGAGGCCTACGGCGACCTCTTCAACAAGGACTTCCATATACCCGGCATCGGCACCATGGGTTGGCTCGGCTTCGTCGAGGACTTCTTCGCCTGCGCTGTCCTGGTCGCGCTGGTCATCTTCTCCATCATCCGCCTGACTCAGGCGCCGGACCGGCTCGAGCGCAAGTCCCGCTTCTACGGCTCGCACACCGGCGCGGCCTGGCTGGTGCTCCTGATGATCGCCGGCGTCATCATCACACTGCTCCTCTACCGCGGCGCCCAGGTGAACACGAACCCGAGCCAGTTCCCCTACGACAACTGGGCCTTCGCCTCCCATGCCGTCGCGTCGTTGCTGCACCCGCTCGGTTCGGGTGTCAACGCCGTGCTCGCCACCGTCTTCCTGATCCTCAACATTGCGATCATCTCGGGCTTCATCGTCTTCGTCGCCTACTCGAAGCACCTGCACATCTTCTTGGCGCCCATCAACGTCGCCTTCTCCCGCCGTCCCCGCGCCCTCGGCGCCCTCTACAGCACCCCTGACATGGACATGGAGAACGTCGACGAGGACACCGTGTTCGGCGTGGGCGAGGTCGGCCACTTCACCTGGAAGCAGATGCTCGACTTCGCCACCTGTACCGAATGCGGGCGCTGCCAATCGCAGTGCCCCGCCTGGAACACCGAGAAGCCGCTGTCGCCGAAGCTCCTCATCATGAACCTGCGGGACAACATGTTCGCCATGGCCAATCCCCTCCTCAGCAAGGAGGGCGAGCAGACCGCGC
Organism: Acidimicrobiales bacterium; assembly: GCA_036272355.1. GTDB lineage: Bacteria > Actinomycetota > Acidimicrobiia > Acidimicrobiales > RAAP-2 > Bog-473. The sequence goes on along the minus strand of DATAYX010000244.1, from coordinate 1,721 downwards.
TGGTGCCGAACGTCATCGACCCCGACGTGTTGTGGGCGTGCACGACGTGTGGCGCATGCGTGAACGAGTGCCCCGTCGACATCGAGCACATCGACGCCATCATCGACATGCGGCGTTACCAGGTGCTCATGGAGTCGGAGTTCCCCTCCGAGGCCGGCCTCATGCTTCGCAATGTCGAGAATCAGGGCGACCCCTGGGGTCTCGGTCAGGCCAAGCGCACCGAGTGGACCCAGAGCCTCGATTTCGAGATCCCGGTCATCACCGGCACGATTCCCGACGACATCGAGTACCTCTACTGGGTCGGCTGCGCCGGCGCCCTCGACGAGCGGGCCCGCAAGGGCGTGCAGGCCACGGCGCGCATGCTGCACCGGGCCGGCGTCACCTTCGGCATCCTGGGCCCAAGGGAGTCCTGCACCGGCGACCCGGTTCGCCGCCTGGGCAACGAATACCTGTACCAGGAGCAGACCAAGATGAACATCGCCACCCTCGACGAGGTCGGCGCCAAGAAGATCATCGCCACGTGTCCCCACTGTTTCAACACGATCAAGAACGAGTACCCGTCGCTCGGCGGCAACTACGAGGTCATCCACCACGCCCAGCTGCTCGAGCACCTGGTGAAGGAGGGCAGGCTCGTCCCCGGTGCCGGCTACAACGGCACGGTGACCTACCACGACCCCTGCTACCTCGGCCGTCACAACCGGGTCTTCGACGAGCCGCGCCACGTCCTCGATGCCATCAAGGGCGCCAAGCAGGTGGAGATGCGCCGTTGCAAGGAGCGCGGCTTCTGTTGCGGTGCCGGCGGCGCCCGCATGTGGCTCGAGGAGAACATCGGCAAGCGCGTGAACATGGAGCGCACCGAGGAGGCACTCGGCACCGGGGCGGACGTGGTCTCGACCGCGTGCCCCTACTGCATGATCATGCTCGACGACGCGGTCCGCGCCCACAACAAGCAGGACGACGTCCGCGTGCTTGACCTCTCGCAGCTCGTGGAGGAGTCACTCGGCCAGCCCGGCGGCGGCAACGGCGCCAGCGCGTCGGCGCCCGAGCCCGAACCTGAGCCCCAGCCCGCCGGCTGACCCGTCCCGACAACCCGGCGAAGGGGGCCTACACCCCGAGCCCGTACGCCCGCTCTGGATGCAGCGTGAGCACCAGCCGCTTGTCCGTGACCATCGCCGCCCGGTACTCCTCCCAGTCGGAGTGCTCACCCGAGCCGAGTCGGTAGTACTCGACGAGCGCGTCGACGGTGGCGTCGTGCGGGTCGGCCGCAACCGCCGAGAGCTCCGCCGAGGCCTCGATCACCACCCACGTCCAGAAGTTCTTACCCTGCACGTAGAGCGACGCCCGCGGGTCGCGCCGCAGGTTGCGCGTCTTCACCCGGTCGTCGGTGATCGAGATCCGCAGCGTGTCGCCCGGCCCCGGAACGAACATGATGTTGGAGATCTGCGGTCGGCCCTTCCCCCCGATGGTGACCAGGGTGCCCTGTCTCCGGTCTCGTGCGAACGTGAGTGCCTCGGTCAGATCCATGGATCCGACGGTAGCGGTCCCCGCCGCGAATGCGGCCGGAAGGCCGCCCTACACCGCCCCTTCGACCAGCTCGTCCTTGGAACGGTCGGCGATCACCATATGGATGAGCGCCGCCACGATGCCGCCGACGAGCGGGGCGATGATGAACAGCCACACCTGGCTCAGCGCTGTGCCGCCCACGACGATGGCCGGGCCCA
>DATAYX010000243.1:0-3377 GCA_036272355.1 Acidimicrobiales bacterium | reverse complement strand
TTCGCCTACCGGCCCAACCTGTTGCTGGTCGACGGGGGCAAGGGTCAGTTGCACGTGGCCGAGCGGGTGGTGCGCGAGCTCGGGCTCGAGGACGAGATCGAGCTGGCGGCGTTGGCGAAGCAGTTCGAGGAGGTCTACCGGCCCGGCTCGCCCGACCCGATCCGGCTCCGCCGGGGCTCGGACGCCCTCTACCTGCTGCAGCGGGTACGTGACGAGGCACACCGCTTTGCGATCACGTTCCACCGTGAGCGACGGGCCAAGCGGATGACCAGGAGCATCCTCGACGACATCCCTGGTCTCGGGCCGGCGCGCAAGGCCCGCCTGGTCAAGGAATTCGGGGGTGTCAACGCCGTGCGCGCCGCATCCCTCGAGGAGCTGCTGGCCCGGTCCTGGCTGCCCGACGAGGTCGGTCTCGCCGTGTACGAGGGCGTGCGCAAGGCTGGGGGGCAATGAGCGAGTTCGCCGTGGTGACAGGGATGTCGGGTGCCGGCCGGTCGACGGCGGCGGCCGCGTTGGAGGACGTGGGCTGGTTCGTCATCGACAACCTGCCGGCGGCCCTCATCATGAAGATGGTCGAGATGGCCGACCGGCCCGGCTCGGGCATCGAACGCGTGGCGCTGGTCATCGGGCGGGGCGGCTCCGACACCGGGCCCGAGTACTTCGACGACCTCCCCGACGTCCTGGACGAGCTGCGCGGGACACGCAAGCGGGTGCGCGTGGTGTTCCTCGACGCGCCCGACGACGTGCTCGTCCGACGCTACGAGGGGACGCGCCGGCGCCACCCCCTGCCCGCACGGGGGGTGGAGGCATCGATCGCCCGGGAACGTGAGCTGCTCGAGCCGGTCCGGGCCCGAGCCGACCTGCTCGTCGACACGGCCGAGCTGAACTCGAACCAGCTCCGGGCCCGCATCCTCGAGGCGTTCGGGTCCGAGGACGTGCCGCGCATGCAGACGGCGGTCGTCTCGTTCGGCTACAAACACGGCATCCCGCTCGACGTCGACATCGTGTTCGACTGCCGGTTCCTGCCGAACCCGTTCTGGATCGAGGAGTTGCGGCCCTACAGCGGCCTCGACTCGCCGGTGCGGGAGTGGGTGCTGGGCCAGCCCGAGTCGGCCGCGTTCCTCGAGAAGGTCGACGACCTGCTGACGAGCATCCTCCCGGCCTTCGTGCGCGAGGGGAAGTCGTACCTGACCATCGCCATGGGGTGCACGGGTGGCCGGCACCGCTCGGTCGCGTTGGCCGAGGCTTTGGCCGACCGCCTGGGCGGGCAAGAACTGGGCGTGTCCGTCTTCCACCGGGACATCGAACGTGACTGAGGTCCGACCGTCGGTCGTCGCCATCGGCGGCGGGCACGGCACGGCCGTGACGCTCAAGGCGGCGCGGCGCTACGCGGGTCTGCTCACCGGGATCGTGTCGGTGGCCGACGACGGCGGGAGCAGCGGGCGACTGCGCGAGCTGCTGAACGTCGTCGCGCTGGGCGACATCCGCAAGTGCCTGGTCGCGCTGGCCGAGGACGACTCGGCGCTCGCCGCGGCGTTCGAACGGCGCTACGACGAGGGCGAGCTGGCCGGCCATGCACTGGGGAATCTGATTCTGCTGGGCTTGATCGACGTCACAGGCGACCTCGTCCAGGGCGTGCTCGAGGCGGCGCGGCTCCTCGGTGCCCGGGGCGACGTGCTGCCGGCGACGACGGAGCCGGTCGTGCTGAAGGCCGAGTCGGCCCAGGGCACGGTGGCCGGCCAGGTCGCGGTGATGGAAACGGGCGACCTGTGGGCGGTCTCGCTCGTGCCCGAGGATGCCCGGCCGCCGCCGTTGGCGGTGGAGCGCATCCTCGAGGCGCACCAGGTGGTGATCGGGCCCGGGTCGTTGTTCACCAGCCTGTTGGCCGCCGTGTCGGTGCACGGCATCGCCGAGGCGGTCGCCCAATCGGACGCTCAGGTCGTGTACGTCTGCAACCTGCGTCCGCAGGTCCCCGAAACGGAGGGCTATGACGTGGCCGCGCACGTTACCGCCCTGGCCAGGCACAATGTCACTGTGGATGTCGTCGTCTGTGACACCATCCAGGGCATGGGGATCGGTGCGACGGATGTGGCCGTCCGCGACGTTCCCCTGACGGGCGAGAACCGGCTTGTCCACAGCCCCGCCAAACTGGCGCAGGCGCTGGCGGGTCTGCTGGCATAGGCGGCCGTCGCACCGAGAAAGAGGGAATGACATGACCGTGCGGGTCGGGATCAACGGCTTCGGACGCATCGGGCGCACCTTCCTGCGCGCCGCGCTGGCCACGGGAGCCGACGTGGAGGTGGTCGGGGTCAACGACCTGACCTCGCCCGACACGCTCGCGCACCTCCTGCGCTACGACACCACACAGGGCCGGCTGCCGGTGCCGGTCGACGTCGAGGGCAGCGACCTCCTCGTCGGGGACCGCCACATCCGGGTCCTGGCCGAACGCGAGCCCTCGAAGCTGCCGTGGGCCGAGCTCGGTGCCGAGGTCGTGCTCGAGTCGACGGGTCTGTTCACCAGCCGGGAGACGGCGGCGGCGCACCTGGGCGAGACGGTGAAGCGGGTCATCATCTCGGCGCCGGCCAGCGACGCCGATGCCACGTTCGTGATTGGCGTCAACGACAAGGAGTTCGACCCGGTGCACCACGTCGTCGTGTCGAACGCTTCGTGCACCACCAACTGCTTCGTACCCATGGTGAAGGTCGTCGACGACGCGTTCGACGTGGTGAGCGGGCTCATGACCACGGTGCACGCCTACACGAACGACCAGAACTTGCTGGACCTGCCGCACAAGGACCTCCGCCGGGCCCGGGCGGCCGCGAGCAACATCGTCCCGGCGTCGACGGGCGCGGCGCGGGCGACCGGTCTGGTGCTCGCGGCCATGAAGGGGCGGTTGGACGGGACGGCGCTGCGCGTGCCGGTGCCGACCGGGTCCATCACGGACTTCACCGCCGTCGTGAAGGGGAACCCTTCGGTGGCCGAGGTCAACGCGGCGTTCGCCGAGGCCGCGGCAAAGCCGCCGCTCGACAAGGTCCTCGAGTACACCGAAGACCCCATCGTCTCGAGCGACATCATCGGGTCCCCGGCATCGTGCACCTTCGACGCCGAGCTCACGATGGTCATGCCGATCAGCGAGGAGCTCTCGCTGGTGAAGACGAACGGGTGGTACGACAACGAGTGGGGGTACTCGAACCGGCTGGTCGACCTGACGGTCCTGGTCGGGGGCAAGAGCTGAGCGGCTCGGTGCCGGAGCAGGCAGTGACCCGCGCCCCACTCCGCGGCATCCCCCTCCTCTCCGACCTGCCGCCCCTCGAGGGCAAGCGGGTTCTCGTGCGGGTCGACTTCAACGTCCCGCTGCACATCGGCGTGCGCGGCAG
>DATAYX010000242.1:0-7057 GCA_036272355.1 Acidimicrobiales bacterium | reverse complement strand
TGCGAGAGCTGAAGGCGCGGGTCGAGTCCACCTCGTGAACTCCGGCACGCCCCGGCACACCGGTGGCGGCGTGACCTACGGGATCGACATCGGCGGCACCAAGGTCCTCGGCGTCGCGCTCGGCCCGGACAACCTGGCCGTCGGGGAGGCGCGCGTCCCGACCCCGACCGGCACCAGGGAGATCGTCGGCAGCCATGTCGCCGAGGCGGTGGCGAAGGTCACGGGCGAGCTCGACCACAGCTTGGGGCTCGACGCCGACCCCGCACCCATCGGCGTCGGCGCGCCCGGCATGGTCGACCGCCGAGGCCGGCTGTGCTTCGCGCCCAATCTGCCGCAGGCGCACGGCGTCGACTGGACCGCCCTCATCGGAGACCGCCTGCCCGGGAGAGCGGTCGTCATCGAGAACGACGCCAACCTCGCGGTTCTCGCCGAACATCGGCTTGGTGCCGCTCGGGGCTTCCATGACGTCGTCATGGTCACCCTCGGCACCGGCATCGGTGGCGGCATCGTCGTTGACGACCGCGTCCAAGTGGGCGCGGCCGGGTTTGCCGGTGAGATCGGGCACATGGTCGTGGACCCCAACGGCCCACCCTGTCCCTGTGGCCGCAGCGGCTGCTGGGAGCGCTTCGCCTCCGGCGCGGGGCTGGGCGTGCGCGCCCGCGAAGCAGCGTTGGCCGGCCGGCTCGGCGAGGTCGTGCGCGTGGCCGGCGGTGATCCCGAGAGCGTGCGGGGCGAGGACGTGTCGGCGGCTGCCGCGGCCGGCGACGTGGCCGCCCGTCGCGTCATCGAGGAAGTCGGTTGGTGGATCGGCTTCGGCCTCGCCAACTTGACCTGTGTGGTCGACCCCGAGTGCTTCGTGCTCGGCGGCGGTGTCGTCGGGGCGGGGAGCCTGCTCATCGACGCCGCGCGAGAAGCGTTCGAGGACCAGGTCGAGGGTCGCGACCGCCGGCCGCTCGCGGTTGTCGTGCCGGCCGCCTTCGGCGAACGGGCGGGCGCGATCGGCGCGGCGTTGGCCGCGCGCCAGGGGGGGCTCTGGTGATCCGCACGGGCATCGTGCTGCCGACCTTCCGCGACACGCCCGACGAGGCCTTGGCAGCGGCGGCCGAGGCGATCGAGGCTGGCATCGACGGGCTGTTCTGTTACGACCACATCTGGCCCCTCGGCCAACCGGAAAGGCCCGCCATCGCGCCCTTTCCCGTCCTCGGCACGCTCGCCGCCAGGTTCCCGGCAAGATCCGACGACAAGGGCGGCCCCTTCTTCGGAACGCTCGTCGCACGCGTCGGGCTCGCGCCGAACGACGTGTTGGCCGCCCAGTTCATCGCACTCAACCACCTGGCGCCAGGACGCGTCATCGCCGGGCTCGGAACCGGCGACAAGTTGAGCGAGCAGGAGAACCGCGCCTACGGCATCCCGTACCCGACCGCAGCGGAGCGACGAGCGGAAATGGTCAGCCTGGGTCGCGAGCTGATCGACGAGGGCCTCACGGTCTGGATCGCAGGCGGGATGGCCGGACGGACCGATGAGGCACGCGCCGCCGGCGCCGCTCTCAACCTCTGGGACGCCGAGGCGGCGGTCGTGGCCGAGCACTGCGCCTATGCCGATGGGATCGAGGTGACCTGGGCCGGGCCGCCGCCTGCGGCCATGCCACCGCTGGCCGAGCGAGTCCGCGCGTTGCACGAGGCCGGCGCCAGCTGGGTGATCTTCGGCTGGCCCGTCGATCTCGACGCGCTCGTTGCGGCGGCTCGCGACGCCTCTGGAGCGAGGTCCGAGGGGAAGGGCGGCGGGCCGTAGAATCAACCGATGGAGTTCCGCCGGATAAACGGGCTGCCGCCCTATGTGTTCGCGACCATCAACGACCTGAAGGCGTTGTCGCGGCGGGCCGGCCGGGACGTCATCGACCTCGGTTTCGGCAACCCCGACCTGCCCTCACCCGACGTCGCGGTGAACAAGCTGGCCGAGTCGGCGCACAACCCGCGCAACCATCGCTACTCGGCTTCGCGTGGCATCCCCAAGCTGCGGAGTGCCATCACCGACCTCTATCGGCGAAAGTTCGACGTCGAGCTCGACCCCGAGTCCGAGGTCGTGACGACGATCGGTGCCAAGGAAGGCTTCTCCCACCTCATGTGGGTGCTCGTCGGCCCCGGCGACACCGCATTGGTGCCGTCGCCGTCGTACCCCATTCACATCTGGGGGCCGCTCTTCTCCGGCGCCGACGTGCGCCAGGTGCCGCTGCGCGGGCCGGACGTGACCGATGAGGGCGCGCCCGATCCCGGCGAGGCGTTCTTCGATGGGCTCATGCACGCGTTCGAAGAGTCGTGGCCCAAGCCGCGGGTCATCGTCCTGTCGTTCCCCCACAACCCCACGACGGCGTGCGTGGATCTCTCGTTCATGGAGCGGTTGGTCGCGTTCGCCCGCGAACACGACGTCGTGCTCGTCCACGACTTCGCCTACGCCGACCTCGGCTTCGACGGCTACGAGCCCCCGTCGATCCTGCAGGTTCCCGGTGCCAAGGACGTCGCGGTCGAGATCTACACGATGACCAAGTCGTTCTCCATGGCCGGCTGGCGGGTCGGTTTCGTCGTGGGAAACCGCGAGATTGTCCAGGCGCTGACCAAGCTCAAGACCTACCTCGACTACGGGACGTTCCAGCCGATCCAGATCGCGGCAATCGTCGCCATGAACGAGGCGCCGGACTATCCCAAAGAGATCAACCAGATCTACCGGTCGCGGCGAGACCACCTCTGCGACGGCCTGAACCGCATCGGGTGGCACCTGGTGCCGCCGAAGGGGACCATGTTCGTGTGGGCGCCCATCCCCGAGCCCTACCGCGAGATGGGCTCGCTCGAGTTCTCCAAATACTTGGTCAACGAGGCCGACGTCGCCACCTCGCCGGGCGTCGGCTTCGGTCCGGGCGGCGACGGGCACGTCCGCTTCGCCCTGATCGAGAACGAGCAGCGCATCGGCCAGGCCGTGCGCAACTTGCGTAGCGCGCTGACGAAGCTCGGCTGAGCGGCGGGCTCCTAGGGCCGGCCGGCCCCCGGCACCGTCGTGCGCACCTTCTCGACGGCACCGTTGCGGGCTTCCTTCGCCTTGACGTCATGGCTGGTGGGCGCAGTCACCAGATAGAGGGTGCGACGGTCCTCGTCGCCCAGCATGCATGCGAAGCAGTTCGTCGAGGTCGTCACCCGCTCGAGGATCTCGCCGCCCTCAGCAACGCGGATGCACTCGGACCCGAGCGCATTGGCGACCCAGACTGTGTTGTCCTCACACAAGCAGATGCCATCGGGCGCCACGCGCGGGAGCGCAGCCCACTCGCGACGGTTGGTCAGGCTGCCATCCGCTTCACGATCGAAGGCGGTGAGCCGCCCACCCAGGCTCTCGGCGATGATCAACGTGGCGCCGTCTTCGGTGATGACCGTCCCGTTGGGGAAGTTGATGCCGTCGGCTGCCTCGCAGCTGGTGCCGTCGGGATCGACGCGAATGATCGAGGTGGGCGCGATCTCGCTTGCGTCGACTCTCCCGTCGTAGAGGCCGTCGAGGTCGAACCCGAAGTTCCCCGCGTACGCCTGGCCGTTCGTTGCCACCACCATGTCATTGGCATGCCAGGTGGCCCAAGGCCGCAGGTCCCCGTGCTCGACCAGTGACCCGTCCGACTCCCGGCGCAGGACGAGGCGCTCGAGGCGCGACACGACCAGGAGCCGCCCGTCGGGCAACCAGCCCAGACCGCCGGTCTCGCCGTCGAAGGGGACCTCGAGTCGGCGCTCGCCATCGGGGGAAGCGGAGTACACACCCTGGTCGAAGAAGTCCGAGTACCACAGTCGCCCGTCGTGCCAGCGGGGGCACTCACCGAAGAAGAGGCCGGAGAGGAACGGCTCGGCGGTCAGGGTCTCGGTCACGTGGACACCTCCGGTTTCAGTCGGCCCGCAGTTCAGCACACCCGATTTGCCGAGTGCGTCGGCGGCCCGCGAGCGGTACCTTTGACCCGTGATGTACTGGGTGCTCAAGGCCGTGCTGACCCCGATCTTCTTCGTGCTCTTCCGGGTCAAGGTGGAGGGGCGGGAGAACATCCCGAAGCACGGCCCGGCGGTGCTGGCGTCGAATCACCAGTCGTTCTGTGACTCGTTCTTCATCCCACTCGTGGTGACCCGCAAGGTCACCTTCTTGGCCAAGGCGGAGTACTTCGACAACTGGAAGACGGCATGGTTCTTCCGGGCCGCGGGGCAGATCCCGATCCGCCGGGGCGGGGGCAAGGCGTCGGATCGTGCCCTCGAGACGGCCCGCAACGACGTGCTGGCCAAGGGCAACCTGCTCGGTCTCTACCCAGAGGGCACGCGGACCCTGGACCAGTACGTCCACAAGGGCCGCACCGGGGTGACCCGGCTCTCGCGCGAGTGCGGTGTGCCGGTCATCCCGGTCGGCGTCATCGGGACCGTGGACGTGCAGCCCGTGAACTCCAACTTCATGCATCCGTTCAAGACGGTGCGCATCCGCTTCGGCCCTCCGATGCAGATGGACCCGCCGGAGAACCCCGACGACCCGCTCGATCACGATCACAACAAGTGCCGGGACTTCACCAACGAGTTGATGAAGGAGATCGCCCGTCTCTCCGAGCGTCAGTACGTCGACGAGTACGTGCCCTCACGACAGGGTGCTGCGACTTCTTGACCGTCTTCGCAGCCCAGCGGATTCGTCAGCGTTTCGAAACGAACAGTTCACATTGACCGCCTAACGTGGCCGCCATGACCGGCTACGTCGTCCGGATCGCTCTCCCCGATCGGCCTGGAGCCTTGGGGCTCGTCGCCAGCCGCATCGGTGCGGTCGGGGGCGACATCGTCGCCATCAACATCTTGGAGCGCGAAGATGGGCGCGCCGTCGACGAGTTCGTCGTCGAAATCGGTCAGGAGCTGATCGATCTGCTCCAGAGCGAGATCCATGAGGTCGACGGCGTCGCGATCCTCGAGATCCGCGCCGCGGGCACTACGACCCCGGCGGGCTGACCTCGTACGCGCACACGTGCGCGCCGTCCATGAGATGTGCCACCCGCCGCACCGTGGCGCCGGGGAGCGCGTCTCGGATGAAGGCGAGCTCGCTCGTGCATGCCTGCGAGAACCCGTGGGCGACCGTGAGGATGGCGCAGTTGTGCTCGGTGATGCGCCAGCTGCCGTCGGGCAGTTTCTCCGCCTCTGCCAAGTAGCCGTCCTCGTCGAGGATCGCCGCCAGCGCGGCGACCTGCTCGTCGAAGGGGAGGTTGGCGGTGCGTGGGAGCGCGCCGGCGACGCGCCGGAGCCGGCGCTGCTCGAAGAGCGCGTCCACCTGGCTGGCGTCCGGGCCGCCCAGGTACCCCAGCAGCTCGGTCGTCAAGTCCCCGTAGCGTTTCGGGTACAGCGCCTCGGCCGCGGAGGTCAGCTCGTAGACGTGGCGGGGCCGACCTCGGCCTGAGCCTTCCGGGAGCTCGTCACGGTGCTCGAGAAGGCCGTCCTCCTCGAGTCGCGCCAACTGGAGGCGGATCGCCGCCGGGGTCAACGCAAGCGCTTTGGCGACGGCGAGCGCGTCCAGCGGTCCTTGGCGCTTGATGAGATTGAGGATGGCCCGACGCGTCGTCGGCAATTGCTCGATGGGCGACTCGTCGTATTCCGTTCCGGTCGACGAGTCGGCCTGCACTGACCGCGGCGGCGCGGGCTTCGTCGTCACGGCAGGATCAGGTGCACGTCGCCGAACTCGTGCCACAAGTAGCCCTCGTCGAGCGCGGCCCGGTAGGAGACCTCGAGCAGTGGCCGGCCGGCGATTGCCTCGAGCATGGCCAGATGCGACGCCTCGGGTTCGTGCCAGCCGGTGAGGAAACCGTCGATGGAGCGCACAGGTCGCTCCGGTGACACCACGGTCTCGGTCCAACCCTCACTGGGGTGCACGTGCCCATGCTCGTCGACCACCGACTCGAGTGCGCGCACCACGGTCGTGCCGATGGCGATGACTCGCCCGCCCGATCGGCGCGTGTCGTTGACACGGTGGGCGGTCGACAGGGAGACCTTGAAGTACTCCGCGTAGGGGGGTTCACTCGCCTCGAGCGAGGCCACCCCCGTGTGGAGGAGCACCGGTGCGATGCCGACGCCCTTGGCCACCAGGCGGGTGAGGACCTCGGGGGTGAAGGGACGCCCGGCACTCGGCATCTCGGCGGAACCGGGTTCTGTGGCGTAGACGTTCTGGTAGGCGGTGATCGGATAGCTGCCCCGCACGTAGCCGTAACGGATGGGCCGTCCATGGAGGGCCAGATAGCTGTAGAGCCGATCCGGCGTCTCGATCCGGGAGACCCACAGACGCACGCCAGCTCCGCCGGGTCCGGGGGAGTAGGGGGTCAGCAATGCGACGTTGCCGCCGCCCGGCAACTGGATCACGCCTCCGGGGGATGCGCCGAGATCGGCCCGGCCGTCGCGTCGGACCTCGACGGTCCAGAGTCCGGCCGGCAGTTGCGTGGACAGGTGCACCTGGACCGGAGATCCGTCTGGCGCAGTCCCGTCGAGTTCGGCCGCGAGCGTCCCGGAGGTGTTGATCACGACGAGGTCGCCTTCGCTCAAGAAGCGCGGCAATTCGGAGAAGTTCGAGTGCACCAGCGCGCCGTCCGACTTGGTGGCCACCAACATGCGCACGGCATCGCGCGTCATGCCTCGGTACTCGGGAGGCGACGGCGCCTCGAGCTCGGGCGGCAGGGCGAAGGACAGCGGGTGCAGCTCGGGCAGCCGTGGGGCGACAGGACCGCGACCGGCCGGCGCTGAGGTGAGCGGGCCGACCGGCGTGGTGAGGGCGCTCATGCCACCGCTCCGCTCGATGCGAGCTCGGCGGCGCGGTAGCGGCCGCTCGGGCGGTGGCTTTCGATCAGATCGAGGAAGGCGGGCACGACGGCCGAAGGCTCCGGCCTGTCGGAGATGTCTTCGCCGGGGAAGGCCGCCTGGTGCATCACGGTGCGCAGGTCGCCCGGATCCACCGACCACACGGTCAGGGAGGGGAACTCGACGGCGAGTACGGCGCCGAGATGCTCGAGCGCCGCCTTGCCGGCGCCGTA
>DATAYX010000241.1:0-12318 GCA_036272355.1 Acidimicrobiales bacterium | reverse complement strand
ACGACGTGGTGTGCGTCAGCCAATGGCACGCCGCAACAGATCTGCCTGCTCCAGCTGGTGCAGGGCGGCGCTCCCGATGGCGGGACTCGCCGATTCGGCGCGGCTCACGTGGCGGAGCCGCAGCCGCTCGGGCATGCAGGCGTGGAGGCGGGCATGCACAAAGAACCAGGCCCCCATATTTTCCGGCTCCTCTTGTAGCCATACGACCTCGGTCGCCTCGCCGTAGCGTCCGAAGATGGCGGTGAGTTGGTCGAGCGGCCAGGGGTACACCTGTTCGACCCGTACGAGTGCGCTCTGGGCGGCGTCCTCCGGTGAGAGGTCGGCCCGATGCGCCTCGATCTCGTGGGCGATCTTCCCGCTGGACAACACGATGCGGCGGACGGTCGCTGGGTCCTCGATGGCCGGGTCGTCGATGACGTGCTGGAACGAGCCATGCTCGAGGTCGTCGAAGCTCGAGCGGGACGCATGTGCGCGCAGCATCGACTTCGGCGTCACGATGACGAGCGGACGCTTCGGCGTTGCCACTCCCTGGGACCGCAGAAGGTGGAAGTACTGTGCTGAGGTCGACGGGATCGCCACGCGGATGTTGCCGCGTGCCGCCGACGAAAGGAATCGTTCGAACCGGGCCGAGGAGTGCTCGGGCCCCTGCCCCTCGTAGCCGTGCGGGAGGAGAAGGGTGAGGCCCGAATACTGGCCCCACTTGTTCTCGGCGGCGACGAGGAAGTTGTCGACGATGATCTGCGCCCCGTTGACGAAATCCCCGAATTGGGCCTCCCAGGCGACCAGTGCGTCTGGCGCCTCGACCGAATAGCCGTATTCGAAGCCGACCGCGGCGTACTCGGAGAGCAACGAATCGCGGACGGTGAAGTTGCCCATCTCCCCCGACGGCTCGAGCGACTCGGCGCCAATGCGCCGAAAGCCGTCGCGAATGTGAGCGAGGGGGACGTACTCCTCGCCGTTCGAGTAGTCGACCAGAACGTCATGGCGCTGGCTGAACGTGCCCCGCCGGGTGTCCTGGCCGGTGAGGCGTACGTTGACGCCCTGGTACATCAGCGAGCCGATGGCGAGTGACTCGGCCAGTGCCCAGTCGACCTCGCCGGTCGCCACCAGCTCGTCGCGCTGGGTGAACTGACGCATGAGCTTGGGATGGACCGTGAACCCGTCCGGGACCGACCGCACCACAGAGGACAGCGCGCGCAACACGTCGGGCGCGACGCCCGTCTCGGGGGACGGGGTGTCGACGGGAAGGGTCTTCGGGGTGGGCAGCTCCGACGGGACGAGCGACGGCTCGCTGCGCACCTCGTCGAGCACGCCCTGGAGCTTGGCGTTGAAGTCGTCGAGGGCCGCCTCGGCCTCTTCGAGCGTGATGTCGCCCCGACGCACCAGCGTCTCGGTGTAGAGCTTGCGCACCGAGCGCTTTGCTTCGATTCGCTGATACATGAGCGGTTGGGTGTAGCTGGGGTCGTCCCCCTCGTTGTGCCCGTGCTTGCGGTAACAGACGAGATCGATGACGACGTCCTTGTGGAAAGTCTGACGGAAGGCGAAAGCGAGACGCGCCGCGCGTACGGCCGCCTCAGGATCGTCGCCGTTGACGTGGAAGATCGGGGCCTGCACCATTTTTGCGACGTCAGTCGGATACACGGATGTGCGGGCTGACGCGGGGGCAGTCGTGAAGCCGAGTTGGTTGTTGATGACGACGTGCACCGTGCCGCCCGTGCGATACCCGGAGAGACCGGAGAGGTTGAGCGTCTCGGCGACGACGCCCTGACCGGCAAACGCGGCGTCGCCGTGCAGGAGTACCGACATGCAGGGGAAGCCGTACTCGCCCTCGGCGGCGGCGGCCGGCGTGCCGTCGGTGGGCGGCGAGATCCGGTCCTGCTTCGCGCGCGTCATGCCCTCGACAACGGGGTCGACCGCCTCGAGGTGGGAGGGGTTCGACGCCATCGTGATCGGCAGCTCTTCGCCGGCGCTCCCGTGGAAGATCCCGTGTGCACCCTTGTGGTATTTCACGTCTCCGGAACCCTGGACCGATTCGGGATCGAGGTTGCCCTCGAATTCCTCGAAGATCTCCTGGTAGGACTTGCCGACGATGTTGGCGAGCACGTTCAGCCGCCCGCGGTGGGCCATGCCCATGACGACCTCGGCGACGCCGGCACCGGCGGCCGAGTCGAGCAGGGCGTCGAGCAGGACGATGGTGGACTCGGCGCCCTCGAGCCCGAAGCGCTTCTGCCCGACGTAGCGCGTGTGGAGGAAGCGTTCGAACACCTCTGCGGCGTTCAGGCGATCGAGGATGTGGCGCTGCTCGTCGAGGTTGAGCGTCGATGGTTGGCCTTCGACGTGCTGCTGGATCCAGCGCTTCTGCTCCGGGTCCTGGATGTGCATGTACTCGATCCCGAGGGTGCGGCAGTAGGCGTCGCGCAGGACGTGCAGGATCTCGTCGAGGGTGGCGACGTCACGACCGGCCAGCCCGTCGGCGACGAACTCGCGCGGGAGGTCCCAGATGGTCAGGCCGTAGGTGAGGGGGTCGAGCTCGGGGTGGATGTGGGGCGGCTCGGCGTCGAGCGGGTCGAGGTGGGCGATCAGGTGCCCGCGGACCCTGTACATGTTGATCAGCGTCTGGACGTGCACCTGCTTGACCAGGTGCTGCTGACCGCCCTCGCCCATGTCGGCGTTCGAGTCGACCTGCCAGCGCACCGGCTCGTAGGGCACGGCCATCGACTCGAAGAGGTCTTCGTAGAAGCCCTCCGAGCCGGTCAGCAGCGACGCGACGCGACCGAGGAAGAGGCCGGACTCCGCACCCTGGATGATGCGGTGATCGTAGGTGGAGGTGAGGGTGACGACCTTGCCCAGGCCGAGGCGGGCGACCACTTTGGGATCTGCGGCCTCGAAACCCGGTGGATAGCCGAGCGCGCCGACGCCGATGATGGCGCCCTGACCAGGCATGAGGCGCGGTACGGACTGCATGGTGCCAAGGGTGCCGGGGTTCGTCAGTGACACGGTGGTGCCGGCGAAGTCGTCGGGGCTGATCTTCCCCGTGGTGATCTTGCGGATCAGCTCCTCGTAGGCCAGGACGAACGAACGGAAGTCGAGGGTGTCGGCATCCTTGATGCACGGCACGAGGAGCGTGCGGGTACCGTCGCTCTTCTCCTGGTCGACGGCCAGCCCCAGCCCGACGTGCTTGTGGTGCACGACCCCAGGCTTTCCCGTGCCGTTGACGTCGGGCACGAAGGCGGAGTTGAGCGCGGGCACGTCGTGCAGCGCGCGCACGACGGCGAAGCCGATGATGTGGGTGAAGCTGACCTTGGCCCCCGTCGTCCTGGCCAGTTGGTTGTTGAGGATGAGCCGGTTCACCTCGAGCAGGCGGGCCGGGACGGTGCGGACACTGGTCGCCGTGGGGACGGCCAGGCTGGCTTCCATGTTGGCGACGATGCGGGACGCCGCGCCGCGCAGCGGGGTGGCGTCCTCGGTGGCCGCCGGGACGGTCGGAGTCGGAGCCGGGGCGGCGACCGCCGCCGGTGCGGCGGCGGCAGCAGAAGAAGCGGGCGCCGGGGGTTGGGCCGGCGAGGCAGGCTGGGGCGGGCCGGGGACGGAACCGGGCTTGTAGTCCGTGAAGAACTCGCGCCAACTCTCGGAAACCGACTCGGGATCGGCCACGAACCGGTCGTACATGTCGTCGACCAGCCAGGCGTTGGGCCCGAACGAGCCTCCTGATCCGCCGAATTGGGCCATGGGCCGACTCTACCGGCGCAGGTCGGGGATCGGAGGCGGGTTGCTAGCGTCTGGCCTGCTCATGAGCTACCCGGCCGCACTCCACGTCACGGCGCGGCCGGCCCAGGAGGCGACGTCGACGGTCGTCTTCGTCCACGGCTCGCTCGATCGGGGCGACAGCTTCCGCCGGGTGATGCGGCGGCTGCCGGATGTGACGGCCGTTGCATACGACCGGCGGGGGTACCAGGGGTCGAGGGGCGGGGGCGTCGTGGGGCTGGGCGGCCATATCGAGGACCTGCTGGCCGTGATGGAGGAGGTGCGAACGACGGGGTCGGGGGCAGCGACCGGGTCGTCGGGTCGGGGCCGGGGCCGGCCGGTGGTCGCGATCGGGCACAGCCTGGGGGGTGACGTCGTGATCGGCGCGGCGTTGGCCGAGCCGGCGCTGTTCGACGCGACTGCGGCATTCGAGCCGCCGATGCCATGGCTGGGGTTCCGACGGGAGGCACATGGTGCGGGGGGTGCGGCGCGGCCGTGGCCGGCGATCGCCGAGGACCCGGGTGTGGAAGTGGAACGATTCTTCTCCCGCATGGTGGGGGCATCGGCGTGGTCCCATCTCACGAATGCCGGACGCGAGGCGCGACGGGCCGACGGGCCCGCTCTGGTGGCGGACCTGCGCAGCTTTCGGAGCGAGGTTCCGCCGTTCGACGTGACAGCGCTCGAGGTGCCCGCCGTGTTCGGCATGGGAGGTCCGACCTCGCGTCCGCATCACCGCCGTACGGTGGAGTGGCTCGGTGCCAATGTGCCCACCGGAATCGTCTACGAGATAGAGGGCGCGCAGCACGGGGCGCACCTGTCGCACCCCGACCACTTCGCCTCGATGACGCGGTTGGTGATCGAGCGGGCGACTGCGGTGTGACCTGACCTCCTGAAGGAGGTCGGCCCAGGTCAGACGAGGCGAACCAGCCTGCGTCAGGTCAGGGTCTGGGCGCCGGCGTGCGTGCCGCGGGGATGCTTGAGCCGGCGGGAGAGCATCTCGTCGTATTCGACACCCTTTCCCTCGCTCTTCATGCCGGTGATCAGCGGCGAGTTGGAGAGGAACACAGCGCCCATGAACATGAGAAGGAGCGACACCGCCTCGAGCGGTCCGTAGGCCCCGCCGGTGCGCAGACTGTCGCCGTAGAGCGCGATGCCCAGGCAGATGCTGACCAAGGGGTCGACCAGGACGAGGGTCGACTGGGATGCGGCCAGCGGACCCGCGTGGAAGGCGTTCTGGGTGAGGAAGAGGCCGAGTATGCCGAAGACGATGACGGCATAGGTCTCCCAGTGCACGAACAACTGGGTCCAATCTGTGGCCGCGTAGTTGCTGACCGTCTTTATGAGCGCAGCGGTGAACGCATACGCGATCGCAGCGGAGCTCCCGAACATGGCCGCCTTCCACCAGCGCGGCCCCCAGCGGGTCGCGACCACGGTGACGCAGATGAAGAAGACCGAGGCGGTACCCACGACGATCCAGCCGAGGTTGGTGGGTACCTCGTCGCCACCACCGGGAGCGGCGAAGAAGAGGAAACCCGAGAGCCCGAAGGCGATGGCCGACGCACCGACCCACTCCCGCAGGGAGATGGAGAACCGGAAGTAGGTGCCCAGGATCGCGACCAGGAACAACAGTTCCATCGTGAGGATGGGCTGGACCACCGAGAGCCGGCCGATGTGCAGGGCGAACGACTGCAACAGGAATGAGGCCACCATGAAGGCGAAGCCGAGGAGCCAGATGCCTCTGCGTAAGGCGTGCGTCAAGAGGCTTAGGCGCATGGTCGACTCCTCAGGGGCGTCTTCGACGCCCATGCGCTGAAACACGCTGGTCAGCGCGTTCGAGAGCGCAGCGGCTACCGAAAGGACATAGACCATCGCCTGGTCCCAAATGTTAATTGGGCGTCGTCACACGGCACGCAGTGGGTGCACAGCTGGGGTCCAGGTTGTGTTCGCTGCGCCGAACCTGGCAGCTCGCGCACGAATCATGTGGCAGACCGAGCGACACAGGGAATCACGCCCCTACTTAGGGCGATTCCGCAGAAATTGTTCGCCCATGCCCCACCAATTGTGGCAGTTAGGTTACGTTTATGAACGACTTCCATCGCTCGGGAGGTGGAAGTGGAGTACCGGCCGTCACCGGGGCGGCCTACTCATCGAGGGGAGTGGTCCATGGGACTGAAGGGGCTATTGAAGCAGTCAGCCATTGCCGCGATGGCGCTGGGGACACTCAGTATCTCTGTGGTGGCGACAACGCCCACCCTGAGTGGGGCGGCCGTCCATCAATCGTCTTCCTCGGGTGGAACAGCCACGATGGGACTCGACGAGAACCTGGCCGGGTTCAACATCAACACGACCGCCTCGGCGGAGTTCGTCCTGCAGGAGATCATGAACATGATCTGGCCGCAGGTCTTCATCATCAACGACAAGCTCAAGCCGGTGCTGAACACCCAGCTGATGGAGAGCGCCACGGAGACCAACAGCAGTCCGCAAACCATCGTCTACAAGCTCAACCCCAAGGCCGTGTGGTCTGACGGTGTCCCGATCACGGCAGACGACTTCATCTACAACTGGCAAGCGCAAAGCGGCAACAGCGCCTACACGGACCTCGGCGGCCAGCCCTACGACACCGCGGCTACGGCCGGGTACAACCAGATCCAGTCCGTCGTCGGATCGAACCCTTCCGGTGGGGCCGCATGTGATCCCGGCACCACCGCGGACCGCAATGTCGGCATGTGCCCGAACGGTCGGACCATCACTGTCACGTTGAAGCCGTCCTTTACCGACTGGCGCGGCCTCTACATCAACCTCGTGCCGGCCCACATCTCCCGCACCGTCGGCTGGAACACTGGCTTCACCGGCGCGCAGCAGACCATCTCGGGCAGCTGGTTCGAAATCCAGAGCTACCAAGAGAACCAGTCGCTCGTGCTCGTGCGGAACCCCAAGTACTGGGGCACGCCGGCGAAGCTGAACAAGCTGGTCTTCCAGTTCTTCTCCGACGCCACCCAGCTGGTGCCGGCGCTACAGAACAAGGAGATCAACATCTTCAGCCCGACTACCGTCAGCCTGTCGATCAAGCAAACCGCCGCCCAGGTCCCCAACACCAAGACGGCGACGCAGCCGGGACTCGCGTTCGAACACTTCGACTTCAACCAGGCAGACCCGTACCTGGCCAAGTCGCAGGTCCGCCAGGCCATCGCGCACGGCGTGAATCGTCAGACCATCATCGCCCGCACCGTCGGAGAGATCAGCAGCGCAACGAAAGTTCTGGGCAGCCGCATGTTGATGCCGACGCAGCCGAACTACAAGGGCACGAACTACGCGTACAGCCCGAGCGAGTCCAACCACCTGTTCAAGGAGCTCGGCTTCAAGAAGGGATCGGACGGCTACTGGCAGCCAAACTTCGGACCGCAGCAGGGCAAGGATCTGACCTTCACGCTCCAGTCGACCTCGGGCAACCCCATTCGGTCCCAGACTGAGCAGCTGTTCCAGGCTCAGATGAAGGCGATCGGCGTCAAAATCAACATTCAGAACTACGACGCCAACACGCTCTTTGGTACCAACTTGCCGGGCGGGATGTTCCAGATCGCCGAGTTCGGGTGGTTTTCGACGCCCTTCGTGTCCGCCAACCAGTCGATCTACTGCTCCTACACGGACTCGACGACGTGTGCCCAGAACTACAACCACGCGGCGAACTCGAAGGTCGACCAGCTCATGAAGCAGGGCGCAGAGGCGTCGAGCAGCTCGCTCGAAGCTGCTGACTTCAACAAGGCTGACTCGATCCTGTGGCAGAACATGGTCACACTGCCCATCTACCAGAGGCCGGTGTACTGGGCCTGGTCCAGCAACCTCAAGAACGTGCTGCCCAACACGTCCAATGTGGGCGTGACCTGGAACGCCCAGAACTGGACTATCAGCGGATAGCCGCCAATAGAACGCGAGGGAAGGGGTCGGACATCAGGCCGACCCCTTCCCTCAACTTCCTTCCGTACCTAGAATCCGCGCATGTTCGCCTACGTCATTAGGCGTCTGTTGATTAGCGTCGTCGTCCTCTTCTTCGCGACGATCCTGGTCTTTCTTCTCGTTGCGAGTTCGGGCAATCCGCTCGCCCTCATCGAAGCCAATCCTCACGTCCCGCACTCGACGGTCGTCGCTCGGGAGAACCTGCTGCACCTGAACAATCCGCTGTGGCAGCGCTACTGGATCTGGCTCACCAACGCCCTCCACGGCAACCTCGGAACGACGATCAACGGGCAGGACGTGGCGGCCCAGGCGATGTCCCACCTGTTGGTGACGCTGCGGATGGTGCTCATCGCGACCGTGATCGCCGTAGTCATCGCCATCTCCCTGGGTGTAATTGCCGCGGTGAGGCAGGGCAAGGCCGCTGACCACGCCATCACGGTGACCAACTTCGTCCTTCTGGCGACACCGGTCTTCGTGCTCGGGCTTGCCCTCAAAGAATTCGTCGCCATCCCCATCAACCAACACGTCGGTTCGACGATCTTTTACACGGACGGCGAACAGAGCCCGACGTTGTCGGGACCGTTCCTCAGCCGAATACCCGACTACGCCGGCCACACCGCCTTGCCCGTCCTCACTCTCATTCTCGTGTCGTACACGTCCTGGGCTATCTATCAACGCTCTTCCACGATCGAGACCCTCGATGCGGACTACGTGCGGCTGGCACGCTCCAAGGGTCTGAGTCCACGCCGCGTGCTGATTCGTCACGTACTGCGCAACGCCCTGATCCCGGTCACCACGGTCGTGGCCCTGGACTTTGCGGCCGTGCTCGGCGGAGCGATCCTGACGGAGATCGTCTTTGGCTGGCAGGGTCTCGGCCAGTGGTACGTCAACGGCGTCACCACGCTCGACGTCAACGTGATGTTGGCCTACCTCTTGATCACGGCGACCTTCGTGATCTTGTTCAACCTGATCGCCGACGTCCTCTACGGCGTTCTGGACCCAAGGATCCGCTATGCCTGACCGGACGGACAAAGAGAACTTCGTCCTCCAGACGCCGGAACACGTCGCCACCGTCGAGGCGGGGACGCACACGCTCCAGAGTGTTGGAGCCGGTGTCGAACTCTCCGCCAGCGACTCATACGGGCTGACCGGGGAGGCCAGGAGCCAATTCCGGCTCGTCCTCGGCCGCTTCTTGCAGCAACGGCTCGCCATAATCGGCCTCTGCACGTTCGTCGGCCTCGGCCTGGCATCGGTCCTGGTCGGCCACTTTTGGCAGTACAGCTACACCGACATCACCAACGACCTGAATTTCTCGCCGTCGTGGAGCCACCCGTTCGGGACGAACTCCATCGGCGGCGACATGTTCGCCCAGGTCATGGCGGGTGTGCAGAAGGATATCGAGATCGCTCTCACCGTTGCGGCTATGGCCACCCTGATCGGAGTCACGATCGGCGCCATTGCCGGGTTCTACCGGGGGTTTGTGGACTCACTTCTGATGCGGTTCGTAGACCTGGTGCTCGTGCTGCCAGTGCTTGCCGTTTTGATCCTGCTCTCGAGCAAGCTGGCCAAGCAGTCGAACAACTGGCTGGGCCTCGCCGCCATAATCGGGCTGCTCTCTTGGACCTACGTAGCCCGGCTCGTGCGCGCCGACTTCCTGTCCCTACGGGAGCGCGACTTTGTCGAGGCTTCCCGTGCGCTCGGTGCCACGAACCGCCGGATCATCGTCAAACACATGCTGCCCAACGCAATTGGGCCGATCACTGTCAACGCAACATTGACGGTGGCACTGAGCATCATTTTCGAGTCGACGTTGTCGTTTCTCGGTCTGGGGGTCCAACCGCCTCAAGTCTCGCTCGGACTCCTGGTCAATCAGGGTCAAGACTCCGCCACAACCGAGTGGTGGCTTTTCGTGTTCCCGGTCGCCTTCCTGATCATTCTGATCCTCTCGATCTTCCTCATCGGGGACGGTTTGCGCGAGTCGTTCGACCCCAAGAAGAGCAGGGTCAGGGCCTAAGTGTCTGATCCTGCCCTGCAGGTCGACCACCTCGAGGTCGACTTCCAGACGAAGGAGGGCGTCGTCCACGCGGTGCGCGGAGTCGACCTCACTCTGAAGCCCGGTGAGGTGCTCGGGATCGTCGGTGAGTCCGGCTCAGGGAAGTCCGTCACCGCTCTGGCTTGCATGGGCCTGCTGCCCAAGAGCGCGCGGGTCAGCGGCTCCATCCGCTTCAAGGGTGACGAGCTGCTTGGACAAAAGGAAAAACAGCTGACCACGGTGCGCGGAACGGGAATCGCCATGATCTTCCAAGACCCGATGACGTCGCTGAACCCCGTCTACACCATCGGCTGGCAGATCACCGAGGCAATCCTCGCCCACCAGGACATGACGAAGGAGGAGGCGCGCCAGCGCGCTATCGACTTGCTGGCCAAGGTCGGCATCCCGAACCCAGCCGAGCGGGTTGACAATTTCCCCCACGAATTCTCCGGCGGGATGCGACAGCGAGCCGTCATCGCCATTGCGATGGCGAACGATCCCGACGTGATCCTGGCTGACGAGCCCACTACGGCCCTCGACGTGACGGTGCAAGCGCAGGTGCTCGACTCGTTGCGGACGGCTCTGAGCGAGACGGGGGCGTCGCTCCTGCTCATTACCCACGACCTTGGCGTCATCGCGGGCCTGTCCGACCGGGTCATGGTGATGTACGCGGGACGCCCGGTTGAGATCGGCACCGCGGAGGACGTCTTTTACCACCCGTCGATGCCCTACACGCTTGGCCTCTTGGGATCGTTGCCCAGGCTCGACAGCGCCGGTAAGGAGCGGCTGCGCCAGATCCCCGGCGCTCCCCCCTCGATGCTGGGCGACCGCGTCGGTTGCCCTTTTGCGCCGCGCTGCCCACTGGCCCAGGAGGTCTGCACGACGACGGAACCGGAGCTCACCGTGGTCGAGTCAGTCACATCCGAAGCCGGTGAACACAAAGCGGCCTGCCACTTCGCGGTCGAAGTCGGGCGCGGCGACCACGGCAAGGTGTTCTCCGACGGAGTGACCGACAACGTGATCGCATGACGGTGCCCTCTGTCGAGGCCCCGGCGAATCCGGCGCTGTTGGAGGTGATCGACCTGTTCAAGCACTTCCCCGTCCGCGGGAGCGGGCTCTTTCGGCGCCAGATCGGCGAAGTTCAAGCCGTATCGGGTGTCTCGTTCTCCATCGCTCCTGGCGAAACTCTCGGCCTCGTCGGTGAGTCCGGCTGCGGGAAGTCAACGACTGGCCGCTCCGTGCTCCAGCTCATCAAGCCGACGTCGGGCTCGGTGCGATTCGACGGGACCGAGCTGACGGCGCTCGAGCATGGCGAAATGCGGAAGATGCGTCGGGAAATACAGGTCGTCTTCCAAGACCCCTTCGCCTCCTTGGACCCGCGGCTCCCGGTCGGTGACGCCATCGCCGAGCCCCTGCAGATCCACGGCATCGGCGATCGGACGGCGCAGCGGCGGCGGGTCGCCGAGATACTCAAGGTCGTGGGTCTCGAGGCGTACCACGCCAACCGCTACCCCAACGAGTTCTCGGGTGGGCAGCGCCAACGGGTCGGGATTGCGCGCGCCCTTGTGCTCCAGCCCAAACTCCTCGTCCTCGACGAGCCCGTCTCGGCGCTCGACGTCTCGATCCAGGCTGGCGTCGTCAATCTGCTCGAGGATCTGCAGAATGAGCTCGGCGTCGCCTACCTCTTCATCGCACACGACCTATCCGTGGTGCGCCACATCTCGAAGCGGGTGGCCGTCATGTACCTCGGCAAGATCGTCGAGATCGGCGAGCGCAAGGACGTCTACGAGCGGCCGGCACACCCGTACACTCAGGCTCTGCTCTCCGCGGTTCCCATCCCTGACCCACGGGCCGAACGCGCTCGCAAGCACATCGTGCTCGAGGGGGACGTCCCGAGCCCGCAGTCACCCCCCTCCGGCTGCCGGTTCCGCACCCGGTGCTGGAAGGCACAGGACATCTGCGCCACCGAAGAGCCGGCCCTGGTCGACCGGGGGCAGGGCCACCCCGTCGCCTGCCACTTCGCCGAGGTCACCACCGTCGTCTGACCGCCGCCCGAACCACGGCTGGCCGCACCACGGCAAGTCCCGGACGAAGCCCCAACTGCGCCGGTGGATGGCCGACGGACCGTACCCGCGGAGGGCGGTCTGGTGGACCAGCGACGGGTACCCCTTGTTGCGTTCGAAGGCGTACGCCGGGAAATGGCCGGCTTCGTCGCGCATGATCCGGTCCCGGACGACCTTGGCCAACACCGAGGCGGCCGCGACGGACACGCAGCGGGCGTCGCCGTCGACGATCGGCCGCACCACCCCCTCGTACGGCTCGGCTTCCAGCTGGCCCTGCCGCAACAGGTTCACCGGCCCGTCGACCAGGAGGGCATCTGGTGACTGACCGAGGCCGGCGAGTGCCCGGTAAGCAGCAACCCGCAACGCTTCGGTCATGCCCCACTCGTCGCATTCCTTCGACGTCGCGTGGCCCACCGACCACGCTTCGCACCACTTGCTGACCGCTCCGAAGATCTCCTCCCGCCGGGCCTCGCTCAACATCTTGGAATCGCGCAGCCACGCCGGGACGGAGCGGAGCTGGACGCG
>DATAYX010000240.1:0-2756 GCA_036272355.1 Acidimicrobiales bacterium | reverse complement strand
CGTGCACCGGGCCCGGTGCACGCCGACATGGACTTCGCCGCGAACACCAACGTCATCGGCCACGCCGGCCGCACGTTCGCCATCGTCGAGTCCGGCTCGTTGCCCTACGAGCTGACCGATGAGCTCGAGACCATCGGGCCGTGCGACTTCGACGGCACGCTGGCCGGCGGCTACACCGCCCACCCCAAGCGTGACCCACACAGCGGCGAGCTCTTCGCCGTGTCGTACTTCTGGGGTTGGGGCAACGACGTGGACGTGAGCATCGTCGACACCTCCGCCCGCGTGCGCTCGTCCCGCCGGGTGACGCTGGGGGGCTCCGTCAGCCTGCACGACTGCGCCATCACCGAACGCTCCGTCGTGCTGCTCGACCTTCCGGTCATCTTCAGCATGGAGGCCGTCGCCGAGGGCGCCAGCTTTCCCTATCGCTGGCAGGACGGCTACCACTCGAGGGTCGGTCTGCTGCCGCGCGAGGGTGACTCGACCGAGGTCGTCTGGCACGACATCGAACCCTGTTACGTGTTCCACGTCATGAACGCCCACGACGAGCCGGACGGAAGCGGGGTCGTGCTCGACGTGGTGCGCCATCCCTCGATGTTCCGCACGCACTTGCTCGGGCCGAGCGAGGGTGCGCCGACGCTCGAGCGCTGGCACCTCGACGGCAGAGGTGGCGCCGTGAAGGAAGAGCGACTCGACGACCACGCGCAGGAGTTCCCTCGCGTCGACGAGCGGGTCGTGGGCCGGCCCCACCGCTACGGCTACGCAGTGGCGGTCGGCACGACCGACGACATCTTGGGGACCGAGTCGGTGCTGGTCTGCCACGACTTCGAGCGCGGCACCTCGGTCGAACGGTCCTTCGGCCACGGCGCCGGCGTGGGCGAGGCCGTCTTCGTCCCGCGCGCCGACGACGCCGCCGAGGACGATGGTTGGTTGCTCACCCTCGCCTACGCACCGGACACGGACGCCTCGGCCCTCTACGTCCTCAACGCCGCGGACCCAGCGGGGGAGCCGCAGGCCGTGATCGAGCTGCCGCAGCGGGTCCCGGTGGGGTTCCACGGCAACTGGGTACCCGACATGCCCTGACCGCCGAGTCAGATTGTTATTCGCGCCTCGGGGGTAGGATTTCGCTGTGGTTGTCTGGCACTGGGTCCAGCAGCACCGGGTGCTCTCGGTCCTGATCCTGGCCTTCGTCATCGTCAGCTCCGCCGGCGGGACGGCGTGGGCCCTCGTCTTCCGCACGGTGTCGTCTCCCGTGGGCCTCCGCGCGGCGTTGCGCACCTACCGGCGCGAGCAGACCGAGAAGGTGGTCCAGACGCTGCTCAACCGCCTGCCGTCACCGGGCGTGTACTCCTACCGCACGACCGGCGGCGAGAGCCTCAGTCTTCCGGGTATGGACCGCTCGTTCCCGAGGTCCACCTCCATGATCGTGACGGGCGGCAGCTGCGCCACCGTCAGCTGGGTGCCGCTCACGCAGCACACCGAGACAACGACGGAGTGCGCGGGTTCCGACGGCGGGTTCACGGTGCCGCGTCTCGTCACCCACGAGTCGATCGCCGGCAGCGACACGACCTCGACCGAGGCCTGCCCGGCGACGGCCTACCTGCTGCCGCCGAAGGCGGCCGCGGGGCAGAGGTGGACCGCGACGTGCAGCCTGCAGAGCCCGGCCGAGAAGGTGGCGCTGGCCGGCGAGGCGCTGGGGCAGTCGACCATGTCGGTCGCAGGCCATGCCGTCAGGGTCGAGCACACCCGCATCACGCTCAGCTTCGGGGGCAGCGAGGCGGGGACGAACCCGACCGATTTCTGGATCGTCCCGAGCAGCGGGCTGATCGTGCAGGAGAAGGAGGCGGTCGCCGCGACCTCCGGCGGCATCCACTACAGCGAGACCATGCTGTCGACGCTGACCAGCCTCTCGCCCCTTCGCTAGGACCGGCGCCCTCCCGCTCCCGCATCGGGCCGCCCGCGTTCGGACTCGGGCGTCGTCTCCCAGGGAATGATCTCGACCTCCTCACCGAGCCACAACGCTGAGTTTTCCAGGTCGATGAACCGCGCCTCGTCCTCGAGAAGAGTCCGACCCGCGGCGGTCCCTTCGGGCGACGACACGGCCGCAACCAATGCGTCGAGATCCTCCCACCACAGCTCAGCCACTCCGTCGAAGGCTTCGAGGGCGCGCCGACCGGATCGGAGCGCATCGTTGAACGGCGTCTGGATGCGGTGTGTCTGCACGTAGCGCTCGATGCCGAGAACCGGCCGGAACGACTGCACCAACGGCCCATGCTCCTCGCGCCAGTAGCGGTGGAACTCGATCGGATCGATGTCGGGTCGCCGCCGCACGGCGAAGGTGAGCTTGATCACTGCGTTCTTTGCCTACGGATCCCCGGGTTCGACATCAGGCCGCCGACGGCAGCTGGTTCAGCGCGTCGACCATGACCTTCGTGGCCTCGGGGATGCGGGCGGGACAGTGGTACTGCGCCGCCAAGATCATGGCGAGGTAGGCCTCGTACGTCGTGAGGCCGTGCGCTTCGAGCCCCGAGACGATCTGCTCGTAGTGCTGCTGCTTGCGGAAGTCCGTGCAGGCGGTCGCCGCCGCCGCGAGCAGTGTCGCCTTGCTGGCGGACGCCGACACGCCGGCGAGGTGCATCACCTTGAGATACGCCGCGTTGGGGCTCTTCGGGAGTGCAGGGTCCGCGAAGTAGACCTCGGCCGCCGCCAGGGCTCCCGCGGGCTCGCGAGCCGCCACATGGGGCAGGCCGCCGGGCGGG
>DATAYX010000239.1:0-7259 GCA_036272355.1 Acidimicrobiales bacterium | reverse complement strand
CACCCCGCCGGACGAGGTGCAAGGCAATCTGGCTCGGTTGCTCTACATCCACCCGGCCGTGGCCACGGTCGCGCTGTACTGGGCCGGGGGCGTCGCACTGTTGGGCAGCCTCCTGTATCTGTGGCCGAGGACGCGTGCGTTCTTCTGGGACCGTCTCGCCGCCTCTGCCGTCGAGGTCGGCGCCGTGTTCTCGGCGTTGACGCTCGTCACGGGATCGCTGTGGGGCCGCCCGGTGTGGGGCGTGTGGTGGACCTGGGACGCCCGTCTGACCTCGACCGCCCTGTTGCTGTTGCTCGAGCTCGGGTATCTCGCGTTGCGCCGCGTTCCCGCCGACGCGCACGTCCGGGCGAAGCGCTGCGCCGTCGCCGCCATCCTGATCGCGATCGACGTGCCGATCGTCCACTTCTCCGTCGACTGGTGGAACACGCTCCACCAGACCGGCACGATCGTCGATCCCGGGTTCAACCTCCACGTGCATGGATCCATGCTCTGGACCATGCTGCTGAGCTTCGTCGCCTTCACCTTGATCTTCGTGTGGCTGCTCGCGATGCGCTACCGGATCGAGGTGCTGCAGGACGCGGTCGGCGACCAGGAGCTCGAGATCTCGCTCAGCGAGCGCTGGAACGAGGACGCCGAACTGGTCGGCGTCGGCGGAGGGCCCGGGGCGCCAGGGGGAGACGAGGTCGGCGGGTCATGAGCTACGTCGACGCCGGCTACATCGTGGCCATCGGGGGGTCCTTCCTCTACGGGCTCAGCTTGTTCCTGCGCCGCCGGCGTTGGGAGCGCGCGTTGCGCGTCAAGGAGTCCGCTCCCGACGAGCGGCCGGCGGTCGCCGAGCACCCGTGACCGGCACGACCACCACGCCCAACCCGACCGCAACGCCTGAGAACCCCGGCGGGCGCGCCGTCGCCTCGGCGCAATCGGCTCGCCGGCGCCGGACCAAGCGCCGGCTGCTTGCGGTCTTCGCCCTTCTCGCGGCTGCGCTGGTCTTCCTGCTCGTCGAGGGCCTGGGCAGCTCGCTCGACTACTTCGACACGGTCAACCAGGCGCTGGCCCATCACGCGCAGCTCGGCACGACGACCTTCCGGCTCGAGGGCAACGTGGTGCCCGGTTCCATCCGCGCCACGGCCACCGGGGCCGACTTCCGGCTCTGCCAAGGCGCCAACGTGGTGAGCGTGGTGAACACGAACAGCCCGCCCGCGCTGTTCCAGTCGAACATCCCCGTCGTCCTCGTCGGCCATTTCCGCTCCGACACGTCACGCACGTTCCTGTCGGACACCATCATGGTGAAGCACTCCGCCACCTACTCCGCGCAGCACCCGGGCCGGGTCCGGGCAACGGCGGCCTCCGCCTGCTGATGGTCGACGCCCATCTCGGGGCGATCGGGGTCTGGCTCGCCTTCGTCGCCAGCATCGCCGGCGCGGCCGTCATCGCTGTCGGGCTGGCCCGCCCACGGCGCGCCGCGTCCGCGTCGGACGGCGGCGGTGTCGCGGTCAGGGCCGGCGCGGGGGACGGACGGCTGCTCGCCCCGGTGATGCTGGTCGGGGCCCTGCTGGCGGTCGGCGCCATGGAGCACGCGCTCGTGACCCATGACTTCGCACTCGTCTTCGTGGCCGAGAACAACAGCACCGTGACGCCGCTGCTCTACTCCATCACCGGCTTGTGGTCTGCGTTGGCAGGCTCGATCCTGCTGTGGGGCCTCGTCCTCTCGGTCGTCACGTCGATCTTCGTGTGGCGCTACCGCCGCCAGACCCTCGACCCGGTGATCCGCTGGGCGACATTGGTGCTCTACGTCGTCTCCGCCTTCTTCTTCGGGCTGATGATCGGGCCCGCCAACCCGTTCAAGACGGCGCAAGGCGTGACCCAGGGTCTCGGGCCGAACTCGCTGCTGCAGGACAACCCGCTGGTGGCCATCCATCCGCCTCTCCTCTACACGGGGTTCGTCCTCTTCACCGTCCCGTTCGCATTCGCCATCGGCATGCTGGCGACTGGTCGCGTCGGCGACCGCTGGCAGATCGAGTGCCGCCGGTGGACGCTGGTCGCGTTCACGGTTCTCTCCGTGGGCATCGTGCTCGGCGCGTGGTGGTCCTACCAGGTGCTGGGCTGGGGCGGCTTCTGGGGCTGGGACCCGGTCGAGAACGCCGCCCTGCTGCCGTGGCTGTGCGGGACCGCGTATCTCCATTCGATCCTCGTCCAGGAGCGCCGGGGCCTCATGCGGGTGTGGAACCTCTCGCTGTCCATCGCGACCTTTGCGCTGACCATCCTCGGCACCTTCCTCACGCGCTCGGGCGTGATCACTTCGGTGCACGCCTTCTCCGAGTCGTCGCTGGGCCCGATCCTCATCGGCTTTTTCTTCGCCGTGGTGATCATCGGGTTCGGCCTGATCGCCTGGCGCGGCGATCGCCTGCGCTCACCGGGTGGCATCGACGCCCCGCTCGGACGTGAAGGCGCGTTCCTGCTCAACAACGTGCTGTTCGTCGGCTTCGCGTTCGTGGTGCTGCTCGGCACCGTGTACCCGCTCTTGTACGAGGCCACCACCCAGCAGCAGGTCACCGTCGGCGCGCCCTTCTTCAACACCGTCGCCGTCCCTGCCGGTCTGACCCTCCTGTTCCTCATGGCGGTGGCACCGGTGCTGGGCTGGCGCAAGATCAGCGGGTCGGTGCTCTGGCAGCGCCTCGCCGTCCCCGTCTGGGTCGCCGTGGGCACGGTCGTGCTCTGCGTGGCGTTCGGACTGCGCGGCACCGCCACGCTGATCGGCTTCGGGCTCGGCGCCATGGCCGGGGCCACCGCCGCCCGGGCCCTGCTCCTGTCCATGCGGGCGGCGCAGGCTCGCCACGTCGGGTGGTGGCGGGGCCTGGTCGGGCGGGCCAACGGCGGCATGATCGTGCACGTCGGCGTCGTCGTGCTGGCCGTCGGCGTGATCGCCGCCACGTCGTACCGCCACCAAGGCGAGCTCGCCCTGCACCGCGGCACGGTCGTCACCTACGACGGGCATCGGTTCGAGTTCGAGGGGCTGCGCACCGTGACGTCTCCTTCCCGGACGTCTGAGGAAGCGCTGGTCAAGGTCGACAACGCGGTGTTCAGACCCGCCACGACCAGCTTCGGCAAAGCGCTGCAGACGGTGGGGACGCCTGCCATCGACTCGGGCTTCTCGGGTGACATCTACCTGACGTTCGACGCGGTGGGCGGGTTGGGCGCGACGTCGGGGAACCAGGCGATCGACAACCTGCCCGCAGGCTCGGTGGCGATCGGAGTCGTGATCGAACCGTTGGTCGCGTGGCTCTGGGCCGGCGGCCTGCTCATCGGCCTCGGCGGCCTGCTCGCCCTCGTGCCCGGGTCGCGGCGGCGCGCCACCGACCCGGCGTCGGCACCGTCGGCCATGGTCACCGACGTCCCGCCGGGAGACAGGGGCGATCCCGCAGGCAGTGAGCCCGAGGACGCACCCGAGCCGGTCGGCGCGCTCGTGGCACGGGGCCTTCGCCGCGCATGACCGGGCCTCGGCGCCGGCATCTGACCCGCTGGGTCGCGGGGGGAGTGCTCGTCGTCCTCGTGGTCGTCGGCATCGTGCTGGCCACACGCACCCCCCAGCAGGCCACGGCGGTGCAGAGCCCGCTCCTCGGCCATCGTGCGCCTGCCCTCACCGGCTCCGATCTGACCACCGGTGCGCCGGTGTCGCTGGCTTCGTTGCGCGGGCACTACGTCGTCATCAACTTCTTCGCGAGCTGGTGCACCCCCTGTCAGCAGGAGGCACCCGACCTCTCGCGGTTCCACTACCAGCAGACGCATACCGCTAGTGGGGCCGAAATGATGAGCGTCGTGTTCAACGACACGACGTCGACAGCACGCTCGTTCCTGCGCCAGAACGGCGACCTCTGGCCCGCTGTCAGCGATCCCCACGGGACGATCGCG
Source organism: Acidimicrobiales bacterium (assembly GCA_036272355.1). Taxonomy (GTDB): domain Bacteria; phylum Actinomycetota; class Acidimicrobiia; order Acidimicrobiales; family RAAP-2; genus Bog-473. The sequence goes on along the minus strand of DATAYX010000239.1, from coordinate 3,350 downwards.
CAGAGCTACGGCGTCACCTCGCCGCCGACGACGTTCGTGGTGAACCCGGCCGGGCGCGTCACGGCCGTGCTCGAGGGGCCGGCGACCCAGAAGAACCTCGACACCTTCATCAAGGCGGCACGCAACCGGGCGGCGTCGGCCCATGCCTGAGCGAGCAACCGCCGAGAGGTCCAGGTTGCCGCTGTGGGCCCGGGTCCTCGTGCCACTGATCGTCCTCGGCGTCGCGCTTCTCATCGGGAGCGGCGCGTTCGACTCATCACCGCAGACGGTGGCCCAGCGCGCCGCGCTCATCGAAGCCAACGTGCGGTGCCCGGCCTGCACGGACCTGTCGGTGGCCCAATCGAACTCGACGACGGCCATCGCGGTGCGCCATCAGATCGAGAGCCTGGTCGCGTCGGGGAGCTCGACCGCCGACATCGACCAGACCCTGGTGTCCGAATACGGGCAGACGATCTTGCTCACCCCGCCCGACTCGGCCGGCCTGCCGCTGATCTGGATCATCCCGCTGGTGCTCGGTGGCGGCGCCCTGGCCGCGGTGGGCGTGCTGTTCTGGCGGCGAGGCCGTGCGTTCGAAGCGTTGCGCGAGCACGAGGTGGTGCCATGACGGCGGACCCATCGACCTCGATGCGCCCCCGCGGTGAGGCGACGCGCGACGGGCGCTGGTATCTCACCGACGAACAGGACTTCCTGCGCCGCTCGCTCGACGACGCACGACGCGAGCACGAGGCGGGCGACCTCTCAGACGAGGATTACGACGTGCTGGTCACGCGTGACGCAGCCCGCTTGAGCGAGGTCGAGGCGGAGCTGGCGGCCCTGGGGCCGGAGCCGGCCGAGCCCGACGCGCATGCAGCCGCTCCGGCAGACACCACGTCTCCCGATTCTGACGGCGCAACCCGGCCACCCATGGCGAGGTGGCGCAAGGTGGGCATCGGAGTGTCGTGCCTGCTCATCGTGTTCGGCGTCGTGATCCTCGTCGTTCACTTCGTGCAGTCCCGTGAACCGGGCCAGGCCTCCTCGGGAGGCATCACCGTGTCGCAGGCCCAGCAGATCGAACAGCAGCTCGCGCAGGCGGCGTCGCTCGCCTCGGCCGGCGGGGCGCAGAACGACCAAGCCGCGCTCGTCCTCTACAACGACGTGCTGTCCAGCGACCCGTCCAACCCCGCGGCGTTGGCCGGCGCCGGATGGCTGATGTGGAACATCGGTGAGACGTCGCACCTGGCCGGCTACACCGAGGATGGCCGGTCCGAGGTGACCCGCGCCGTGCGCGTGGCGCCCACCTACTACCAGGGCCACCTCTTCCTGGGCCTGATCCTGGCCAACCAGGACCACAACAACGCGGCTGCGGTGGTGCAGTTCGACGAGTTCCTGGCCGACAACCCGCCGGCGGGCGAGCTCCCGGTGGTCGCGCCCGACCTCGACCCGTCCTACCAGGCCGTCGGCAAGCCCGTCCCCGCCGCGTTGGCAGCCTCGTCGACCACCACGACGACCAAGCCGTCAACCCCGTAGGGCGCGCAGCTCGGCGACGACGCGGGCGAAGGAGTCGACGAACGCCGCACCGTCTTCGTCCGTCGTCGTCCAACCCACGCTGACGCGCAACGAATGACTGGGGTCGGCCCCCATGGCCTCGAGGACCGGGGACGGCTCGATCGCCTCCGACGCACACGCCGAGCCGGAATGCACCGCGACGCCCGCGCGGTCGAGCCCGATCAGTACGGGCTCCGCCTCGACGCCGTGCACGCCCAGGCAGATCAGGTGAGGAAGCCGCTCCTCGGGTGCGGGTGCCCCGACCACCTCGACGCCGTCCACGGCGAGGGCACCGTGCACCATCGCCGCGATCTGCCGGCGCGCCACACCGGCCTCTGCCTCCATGGCGCGGCCTTCGTCGTTCGCCAGTGCCGCCGCCGCTGCACCGAAGGCCAGGAGGGCGGGTATGGGCTCGAGGCCACCGCGGCGGCCACGCTCCTGTGCGCCCCCGACCAGCAGCGGTTCGAATCGGCTGCCCCGCCGCACGACCAGCGCGCCGGCCCCGGGGGCGCCCCCCAGCTTGTGCGCGCTGATGCTGACCAGGTCGGCGTCGAGTGCACCGAGATCGGTCGGCACGTGCCCACAGGCGGCCGCCGCGTCGACGTGGACGGTGACTCCCGTCTCACGGCACAGCGCGACCACCTCGTGGACGGGCTGGAGCGTTCCCACTTCGTGGTTGGCCCACTGGCAATGCACGAGCGCGGGCCGGGGCAGGTCCGTCGCCTCGAGCCGGGCACGCAGGGCCTCGACGTCGAGCCGGCCCGACCCGTCCACCGGCAGCGTCTCGACCGGGGCCGAGCGAACGGACGCGTCACGGACGGCCGAGTGCTCGACAGCCGCGCAGAGCACCGGCGCGCCGGGCGTGGCACGGCAGGCGCCCCACACGGCAGCGTTGATCGCCTCGGTGGCGCCGGACGTGAAGACGACCTGGCGGGGCACGGTGCCGAGCAGTTCCGCCACGGCTTGGCGCGACTCCTCCAGCGCGTCGCGCACGACGCGGGCTTCTTCGTGCAGGCGGCCCGGATCGCCCGGCGGCAGGGCGGCCCAACGGGAGAGAGCGTCGACCGCTTCGGGACGTGCCGGCGTCGTGCTGGCGTGGTCGAGGTAGGCGCGAGCCAACGGGCTCAGGCAGAGGCGGTGCAGGCCTCGTCGCCGCGGGCCCGCGACGAGAGGATCACCGGGAGCGCCGAGGTCGTGCCGCACAGTCCGGCAAGGAGACCCTTCACCATGCCGCGATCGACGGCGCACAGGACCGGGTTGGTCGTGCTGGCTTCGCCGAAGGGGCACTGTTCTGCGATCACGGCCGTCTTGTCGCCGCGGTCCTCCGCATGGGCCGCGAAGCCGTGCGCGGTGAGGGTGTCGGCGACGACATGCATGGCTGCCCGGACGGTGCGTTGGCCTTCGGCCGGCGTCATCCGCGCCGCCAGCGACCGGCCGTACTCCTCGCCGACGACGGCAGCCATCTCTTCGGCTTCTTCGGATCCGAGACGGCGCATCGCTTCGCCCAGCAACCGCATGAGCAAGTCGTCCCTGCGTTGCATGAGGCCCAGGTTCAGCTCGTCCTCCACGCAGAAGTAGCGCTTGGAGGGGCGACCCGCACCGTTCGCGTTGCGGCCGGTCTCGACGCGTAGGTAGCCCCCGTCGACGAGCCGCTGGAGGTGGTGCCGGGCAACGTTGGGATGGAGCGAGAAGGTCGTGGCCACCTCGGTGGCCGTCACCCCGGGATCCGCACGCACATGCAGGAAGATGTCGCGCCGCGTCGGGTCACCGAACGCGGCGGCCACCGCGGCAACCGCCGCGCTGAACCGGCCGTCGTCTGCGCCGGC
>DATAYX010000238.1:0-2006 GCA_036272355.1 Acidimicrobiales bacterium | reverse complement strand
CGCCCGCACCCGGCGCGCCGCCGGCCGGCAGTGTCGGGGCGGCCGCGGCCGGCGAACCTGCACCGGCCACGTACTACGCCACGTCCTCGGGTTCGGTGTACCACCGGGCGGACTGCGCGGTCATCGCGCACCACCCCGACGACCTTCGCGTCCTCGGTTCCGAAGGGATCGTGGGGATGCGGCGCTGCCAGATCTGCTCACCGGGTTAAGGCGAGGGCGGCGTCGGTTCAGCGCGAGCGCGCCGCCCCCAGGGGGGAGAAGACTCCGGGCACGAGTTCGTCGAACGCCGAGAGGGCAGCCTCGTCGTCACCACGACAGACCGCGACGTCCCAGAAGTGGTAGCCGAGGTGCACCGGACGTGGCTCGAGGCTCCGGGCCTTGTCGGCAGCTTCGCGCACCTCGAGTTGCCCCATCACTCCGCCCCCGTTGTCCCACACGGCGACCCGGGCATAGCCGAGGTCGGCGAGCGCATCCCACACGGCGTTCGCGTCGACGCCCGCCACCTCCTTGGTCAGGATCGGATCGAACTCGAAGAAGAGCACCGGTCCGGCGTCGGCCCATTCCCGGGCGATCGCCGGGATCAGTGTGGTGTCGAACCCGTCCGTGTCGCTCTTGACCAGCCGGAGGGCGTCGAAGTCCGGGTGGCGCAGACGCAGATTGTGCACCGAGAGCTTGGGCATGGACCCGTCGGTCTCGCTGGCGACGAAGTGCGTGGTGCCGCCCTTGCGGACCGGGCTGGCGCCACCGGACCACGAATCGTCGTTCGGCGTCAGCAGGGCCTCCTCAACGGCGACACGCGGGCTCGTGTCGACGTTCATATGGAGGTAGGGGATCCAGTGCGGATCCGCTTCGACACACAGCACCGTGGCCGACGACGTGGCCGCCACGATCTGGGCGGCCGAGTCCCCCACGTTGGCCCCGACGTCGAGCACGGCGATCGACGAGGCGGCGCCATCCAGCCGCTTCTCCAACGCCGAGGCGAGGTTGACCAGGTTCTGGCCGTACTCGGGTCGCGAGCGGGCGTAGTCGGGGAGCCGGTGCGACCAGGGGAGGTAGAGATCGGTGCCCTGCACGTGGCGCTTGACCGTCCTGTTCCTGAACAGCCGACGCCACGGCGCGTGCACTCGCAGGTAGAGCGCTCCCTTCCGCCATGTGATCGACGTCACCTCAGAACCCCCAGACCGTCATGTGGAGCTGTGCGCCCACCCGCCAAGCGACACGACACGGCGGCGAGTATCCCACGCGCTTTCGTGCACGAGACCGGGAGCCTGGCCTGCGGGTTTCAGATGCCCGCCCCCGCGGCTTCGATGGCCACCTCGCTGACCGCCTCGTCCTCGCCTGCCGGCCGAGGGGACCCTGACGCCGTGCCGGAGCTCTCACCGCCCCCGGGCACGAGGCGGTGTGCCGAACGGACCAGCAACGTCCAACCGGCGATCGCATAAATGCCGTAGCCGATGCAGATCCCCGCGAGGGCGGCCTGGATTCCCCACACGATGCCACCCACGAGGCTGCAGGTCGCCAGTACCGGCACCATGGCCATGGCGAGGCGCAGGTTCTCCTTGGCGGCGCGGATGGAACGCAGGCCGGCGACCGAGGAGCTCGACATGGCATTGAGGGCGAACGCGAGGCCCATGAGCGGCACCATGCGGCGGGCCGCCGGCCAGGCGGGGCCGAACGCCTTGGTCAGGGTGTGGACAGGCGCGAAATAGACGGCCGCCGTCCAGCCCAGCATCAACGCCGCCGTGGCCAGCCCACCGAGCGCCACGAAGCGCAGCGATTTGCGCACGTCGATTCGGAAGTAGCGGGCCGCCAGCGCGACCAGCCCGGTCACGATCCCCTGCGACATCACCGTGATGGGTCCGAACGCCACCTGCGCCAGCTTGAACTGGCCGATCACGGCGACCGAGAAGATCAAGACGAACAGATAGATCGCCGCGTAGGCCCAGGAGCTGGCGAGCATCCATTGGCCGGCGAAGCGCAGGCCGACCGACCGCTCGCTGCGGAAC
>DATAYX010000237.1:0-2195 GCA_036272355.1 Acidimicrobiales bacterium | reverse complement strand
GGGCAGGTGCTGCTCGAGCTCGTCGTGCTCGGGGCCGGCTTCGTCCTCTGGGCGCCCGTACTGCACGAGTTGCCGGGGGCGCCGAAGCTGTCGGCGCTGGGACGGGGGGCATATCTCATCGTGCAGTCGATCGTGCCCAGCTTCCTCTCGATCGTCTGGATCTTCGCCCGGCATCCCCTCTACCCGGCCTATGCGCACGAGGGAAAGGTGATCTCCATGACCCCCCTGCTCGACCAGCAGCTGTCGGGGTTCGTAGCGAAGCTCGGCACGATCGCCGTGCTCTGGACCGTCGCGTTCGTGGTCATGACCCGGGCGGAGTCGGCCGACAGGGCCGGTCGGGACTCGGAGCCGATGATGTGGTCCGACGTGGAGCGCGAGCTCGAACGGGCGGACCGACGCGACCGACGGCACGGCTGGCGGGACCTCCTGCCACCGCCACAGGATCCCTCCTGACCGCCTGACAATGCGCCCGCTTCTGTCGCGACGACCGTGCGCACGTCCGCACGTCCGCTTGTAGCGACGTACCTGCGTCCCGGTGCACAATGGTGGCCTATGGGTGTCACGGTGATGGTCCGTGTCCGCGGCCAAGCGGACGCGGCGGGACGAGCGGCGACGCAGTCTCGGACAGAACTTCCTTCGGCCTGATCGAGCCGACCAGCTCGTCGACTCGGCGGCCTTCGCTCCCGGCGATCTCGTCGTAGAGATCGGCGCCGGGCGCGGCGCGCTCACGTATGCCCTCGCCCGTCGTGGCGTTGAGGTCGTCGCGCTCGAGAAGGACCCGCACTGGGCGGAGTCCCTGCGCCACGAGGTCGCCCGTCGGCGCCTCGAGAGCGAAGTCAGGGTCGTCCGTTGCGACGCTCTCGGCTACCGAATGCCGGGCCGTCCGTACCGTGTCATCGGTTCGCTCCCGTTCGGCGCGACCACGGCAATCCTGCGCCATCTGCTCGATGAGCCTGACTCGTGCCTCGTACGGGCCGACCTGATCGTGCAGTGGGAGGTGGCCCGCAAGCGCGCCGTCATGCCACCGACGACGTTGCTGTCGACGACCTGGGCCCCGTGGTGGTCGTTCGAGGTCGTCGGCCGCCTCCCCGCCGCCGCGTTCCGGCCCGTACCCTCCGTCGATGCCGCCGTGCTCTGCGTCACGCGCCGCGACCCGCCGCTCCTCCCGCTGCGCATGGCGGCCCCCTATGCATCGTTCGTGCGCCGCGAGTGGCAGTAGCGTGTGCCGGTCATATGGCAGAGGAGGCATGGACCGTACCCGACGTCTACCTCCTGACCGCGGGCTCGAACGGGCCAGTCGCCGTGCCCCATCTCCGCCTCACGTTCCGTGAAGGCGGCCTCGAGCTCGCCAAGGCGGACGGCGAATTGGTCTGGGACTGCGACTGGTCCGACCTGGTGGAAATGGCGCCGGTCGAACGGTCGGTCCTCCCCGACGGCAAGGACGGCGTTGTGATGGTCGTCATCGAGCGCGAGCGGCGCCGTCGCCATCGCTTCGTCCTGGCCACGGACGACGCCGACGAGACGGAGGACTTCATCCGCGGACGCGCCGGAACCCATGGACTGCGCACCCGGTGGCCTCGCCCGGCGGTCTCACGCCTGCTGACGTTCGTGATCGTCGCGGCGTTCGCCGTCACGGTGACGCTGCTGCTCCTTTCAGCCGTTCACGTCATCCGCTTCTGACCGTCTTGGGGCGCGGCGAAGCCACACGCCGGAAAAAGATGCGGCCTGCACGTCAGCGCCGAGGCGCGTCAGGCCAGTGAAGCGCTCCGCAGGTCATCGAGCGACAGCTCGGCGGTCTGGTTTCCACCGCACTGGGGGCAGTGCTCGACATGGCGCCACGATCGCAGCAAGCGCGTCCCCTCAGGGTTCAGCATGACGACGAAGGACTCCGAAATCGGGTCGATCTCGAGCCCGTAGTAGGCACGCCAGGCCGTCGTCGCCGAGGGTGCGTCGAGCGCCAGGCCCTTCAGGACGCGCCGGAAGCGCATCTTGTCCGTGTCGAAGATCCAGGTGCTGTGGCACGACTCGAGGACGAAAAGAGAGTCGTCTGTGGGGGGGACCACATCGGTGATCATGCACCATTCACTTACCGGGTTCGGCGTCGAATGCACCTCAGGATCGTTACGAATTGATGACAATCTGCGACGGCCCAGTTTGAAGCCCTATTGCGGTCCGGTGTCGTGCTTCCGTCCCAC
>DATAYX010000236.1:0-3008 GCA_036272355.1 Acidimicrobiales bacterium | reverse complement strand
GTTTTGTACGGCGACTTGTCCCGGGAGAATCGCGTGTCGCGATAGGGGCGGAAGAGCTTGGGCTCGCCGAACTCGGCCGTGAGCTCGGCCAGAAGCGCGTCCATGGGCGCCTTGACGTCGCGCTCGTAGACCTCCTTGTGGTCCAGCCAGTAGGTCTTCGAGTTGTCCGCCTCGAGGCCTTCGTAGAAGGCAAGTGCCGTTTCGGGCCAGCCCTTGAATGTCATGAAGTGCTACCGATCCTTCGTCCGAACAGGAGATTAAGGGTCCACCACCCAGCGCGCCGATAACAGAGGGTGGCGTTGATTACGCTTGGGCGTTGAGGCGGCGGGATCTGTGGCGGGATCTAGGGGGATAGTGCACGTAATCGGAGTCAGGCAAGCCGCGCACCGGCTGATGGTTGCCGTCCTGGTCATCGGTGGCCTGGTTCTCGGGGGAACGACTGCCGTAGCGGCCGCGCAGCGCGGCCCCGCGCCGTCGCAAGGTCAGCAGGCAGAGGCCAACCGCCCGATGACCCGGGTACCCGGGACTTTCGGCACCACGATCGATCTCGGTAAATCCGCCTCCGTGAGCTCGGGCAACTGGTCGGGGCTCGCGCAAACGGGTGCGACGAGCTACACGCAGGTCAGTGGCTCCTGGACCGTGCCGGCGGTCGCGTCGCCTCCGTCACCAGCGGTCTCGACGTCGTGGATCGGGATCGACGGGTACAGCGACAACAACCTCATCCAGACCGGAACGGAGCAGGACGTCCTCGGTGGAGTGCCGACCTACTACGCCTGGTGGGAGATCCTGCCTGCCGCCGAGACGCCCATCGCCACCATCACCGTGCATGCCGGCGATCACATGTCCGCCGACATCTTCCATGTTTCGGGGAACACGTGGACGATTGAGATCTCGGACATCACATCGAGCCAGAGCTTTTCCCAGAACTTCACATACACCGGCCCCGCAACCTCGGCGGAATGGATCGAGGAGATGACGGGGACCTCGCCCCAGCAACCATTGGCGAACTTCGGCACCGCGAACTTCACGAACCTCGGCTACACGACGCCTGATCCGGCGGACAACACGCCGACGCTCATCCGGATGGTGAACTCGTCACACTCCACCATCGCGTATCCGACCATTCCGGGTGCTTCCGACGTGTCCATGACGTACGGCAGCCCGACCACCACCACCGCTGTCACCGCGAGCCCGAGCCCGACGACGTCGGGCACGTCCGTCACCTACTCGGCAACCGTGAGCGGCGGCGGCGGGGGCGGCTCGGTCACGTTCTCGACGGGGTCGACATCGCTGTGCTCGGCGACGCTGTCGAGCGGCAGTGGCTCGTGCAACGCGACTTCTGCGCCGATCGGCAGCGACCTCGTGTTCGGGACATATTCGGGCGGGAGCGGCTCGTCTTCGACCGGGACAACGACGCTCGTCGTGAGCAAGGCCCCAACGCAGACGTCGGTGACCGCGCTTCCCAGCCCGGTGGGGCTCGGATCGTCCGTCACGTACTCGACGACAGTCACGACGACGACGACGGGACTACCCGCTCCGAGCGGGTCGGTCACCTTCACGTCTGGATCGACGTCGCTCTGCACCGCGACACTGTCGGGCGGCAGCGGCTCCTGCAGCTCCACCGCCGCCCCTGGCGGAACCGACACGATCTCGGGTTTGTATTCCGGTGACAGCAACTTCTCCGGGTCCAGCAGCACGACGAGCCTTACAGTAAATCCGGCCCCGACACAGACGTCCATCGGCGCCAGCCCCAATCCGGCCGGACAGGGGTCCTCGGTCACCTACTCGACGACCGTGTCGTCGACCGTGGCAGGGCTGCCCACTCCGACCGGATCGGTGACGTTCACGACGGGGTCGACAGCGCTCTGCACAGCGACCTTGTCGGGCGGCCACGGCTCATGCACCTCGACAGCCGCTCCGGGCGGGAGCGACACGGTCTCCGGCGCGTATTCCGGTGACAGCAACTTCTCGACATCGACCGGAACGACGACGCTGGTCGTCGGGAATTCCTCACAAACCGCGATCGGCGCCAGCCCCAGCCCCACGACGGTGGGGACCCCGGTCACTTTCTCGGCCACGGTGACGCCGGTCGGGACGGCGACCACCCCGACGGGCTCTGTCACCTTCTCGACGGGATCGACGACGCTCTGTGTGGCGACATTGTCCGGCGGGACGGGCTCGTGCAGCTCCGCCGGCGCGCCGGCCGGGACTGATTCGATCACGGGCACGTACTCGGGCGACTCCAATTTCGGAGGTTCGTCCGGGACGACGTCGCTGGTCGTGAACAAGGCACCGTCACACACGTCCATCGCCGCCTCCCCCGGCTTGGTCACGCAAGGCGGATCGGTGACCTACTCGGCCACGGTGTCGACCACGGCGACGGGAGTGCCCACACCTGGCGGCTCGGTCACCTTCTCGACGGGATCGACGACGCTCTGTGTGGCGACATTGTCCGGCGGGACGGGCTCGTGCAACTCCGCCGGCGCCCCGGCAGGCACCGACACGATCTCGGGGATGTACTCCGGCAACGGCGTGTTCTCGGGTTCGTCGGCCACGACGACTCTCGTCGTCAACAGCCCGCCGCCGCCTCCGACCCATGGCTATTGGCTGGTCGGCTCGGACGGAGGGATCTTCACGTTCGGTTCGGCGCAGTTCTACGGCTCAACGGGATCGTTGCACCTGCAGCGGCCCGTGGTGGGCATTGTGCCGACCACCGATCGTGGCGGGTACTGGCTGGACGCGTCGGACGGAGGGATCTTCGCCTTCGGAGACGCGGGCTTCTACGGATCGATCCCCGGTCTCGGGCTCCATCCGGCCGGGTCGGGGTCGCCCAATTCGCTCAACGCTCCGATCGTGGGCATGGTGCCCTCCTCCGACGGCCGTGGGTACTTCATGGTCGCCTCCGACGGTGGCGTCTTCGCCTTCGGTGACGCCCGCTTCGCCGGCAGCTGCCCGGGCATCGGCGGCTGCAACGGCGCCGCGGTCGCCGTCATGCCCGACGCCAGTGG
>DATAYX010000235.1:0-5486 GCA_036272355.1 Acidimicrobiales bacterium | reverse complement strand
GCCGACGGCCTGATCGTCGCGACGCCCATGGGCTCCACGGCGTACAACCTGTCGGCGGGGGGTCCGATCCTCGCGCCGACACTGCGCGCCATGGTGGTGACGCCGGTCGCGCCGCACTTCTCCCTCGACCGCAGCCTCGTGCTGGCCGAGGACCAGTGCGTCGCGGTGGAGGTGGCCCCCGACCGCAGCGGGGTGTTGGTCATCGACGGCCAGGAGGTGGGCCGGCTGCAGCCCGGCGCGGTCATCACGTGCCGCGTGGCGCAGCACCCCGTGCGCGTGGTGCGCAACGAGCCGCACACGTTCGGCACGGTCTTGCGGTTCCGGCTGTTGGCCGACCGCGAGCCGTGAGGGTCGGGCGCGGGCGGGTGTCCGGGTCGGCGATCTGGTGCTGACCGAACTGCGCGTGCGCGATCTGGGCGTGATCGAGGACCTGGCGCTCACGTTCGGACCGGGCATGACAGCGCTGACGGGAGAGACCGGGGCGGGCAAGACGCTGGTGGTCGAGGCGCTGCAGCTGTTGCTCGGCGGCCGGGCCAACCTCGGCATGGTGCGGGCCGGCGCTTCCGAGGCGTTGGTCGAGGCGCGTTTCGTCGTCGACGCGGACGGCGAGGAACACGAGGTCATCCTGGCCCGGTCGGTGCCCGCAGAGGGACGCTCCAAGGCATGGGTCGACGGCCGCATGGCGCCGGTGGGCGCGCTCGGAGAGGCGGCGGCCGAGATCGTCGAGATCCACGGCCAGCACGAGCACCGGGCCCTGGTAACGCCCGGCGCGCAGCGCACCGTGCTCGACGCGTTCGCCGGCACGGACCTGTCGGAGGTGCGGCGCCTGCATGCAGAGGAGCGCGAGCTCGACGGCGCGCTGGCTGCGCTCGGCGGTGACGAACAGCAGCGCGCCCGGGAGGCCGACGTCCTGCGCTACCAGGTGCACGAGATCGAGGTGGCGCGCCTGGAGGACCCCGACGAAGAGGCCGCCTTGAGGACGGAGGAGGACCGGCTGGCGGACGCCAGTGCCTACAGGGAGGCGGCGCTCGGCGCAGCGGAACTGCTCGACCCCGCCGCCGGTGAAGGGGGAGCGGAGGAACCATTGGGTGCGGCAGTGGCCGCCCTGAGCGGGCGGGACGCGTTCGAGGAGTACCGCGCCCGCGTGGCCGCCGCGGCTGTCGAAGTGTCTGACGTGGCGCGTGCGCTACGCGACGAGGCCGACGGTTGGGAGGACGACCCGGCCCGCCTGGCCGAGGTACAGGAGCGTCGTCGCCTGCTCGCGGAGTTGCGGCGGAAGTACGGCGAGGACCTCGCCGCCGTCATGGCCTACGCCGAGGAAGCGGCGGCGCGGCTCGCGGTCGTGGAGGACGCGGAAGGAGAAGCGGCCCGCCTGGCCGCTCGCCGACAGCAGGTGTCCAAGGAGCTCGCGGAAGCGCAGGCCGCTGTCCGGGCGGTGCGGGCCTCGGCGGCCGGCGAGTTCGGGCATCGGGTCGAGGAGCACCTGGCGGATCTGGCGATGCCAGGGGCCCGGCTCGAGGTGCGGCTCGCGCCGGAGGGCGCAGGGGAGCCGGTGGAGCTGTGGTTGGGCGCCAACGTCGGGGAGCCGCTGCAGCCGCTGGCCCGCGCCGCGTCCGGCGGTGAGCTGGCCCGGGCGATGCTGGCGATTCGCCTGGTCGGGCTGGGTGGGCCGCAGACGATGGTGTTCGACGAGGTCGACGCCGGGGTGGGTGGCGCGGCCGCGTTGGCGTTGGGCGAGGCGCTGCACGAGGTGGCGGCCGACCGCCAGGTGCTGGTCGTCACGCACCTGGCGCAGGTCGCGTCGCGGGCGGACGCACAGATCAGCGTCGTCAAGCAGGAGTCCCGGGGCCGGACGGTGACCGTGGCGTCCGCGGTGGCGGGAGAGGAGCGCGTCACCGAGCTGTCGCGCATGCTGTCCGGGCATCCCGGGAGTGACGCCGCCCGGGCGCATGCCCGGGAGCTCCTCGGCGTGGGGTGATGCGGGTGTGGCGTGCGGGTTGATCAGGCCTCGAGGGCGTAGAGCTTCCAGGAGCCCTCGACGCCCTTCAGCTGGTGCTCACCGCGCTCGGCGAACCGGTGCTCCCCGCCGAGCAGCATGTCGCGTACGGCGGCCGAGACGTACACCTCGCCGAGGCCGGCCGCCTGCTCCACCCGGGCGGCGATGTTGACGGCAGCGCCACTGATGTCGCCGTCCTCTCGGACTTCGAGCTCCCCAGCATGGACGCCGGCGCGCACACCGAGATCGATGGAGCCGAGTTTCGTAACGACGTCACCGGCCGCACGCACGGCCTGCGAAGGCGTATCGAATATGGCGAGCAAGCCGTCTCCCGTGGACTTGACGATCCGGCCGGCACAGCCGTCGACGACCTCGCGACAGATCCGGTCGTGGCTCTCGAGCGTCGCGAGCCACGCCACGTCGCCCGCCTGTGCCGAGCGCGCCGTGGAGTCCACGAGGTCGGTGAAGAGCACGGCGGCGAACCGGCGGACGGCGGGATGGACCAGCGATCCGCCCACGACGAAACCGATCGTCGCCTCGACGATGTCGCGCCAGCACGGCGCGACCCAGATGAAGTGGTCCGCGACCGGGAATTCGAGATAGCGGGCATCGGGGATCCGGTCGGCGAGGAAGCGTCCGTTGGCGACGTTGAGCACCTGGTCGCCCTTCGCGTGGATCACGAGGGTCGGTGCGCGGATCTCAGAGAGGTATTCGACCGCGTCGAGGCGAAGGACACTCTCGATCTGGCGCTCGATGTCGGCCGGGCTCGCCGTCTGACGCTGGAGCCGTCCGACCCAACGCACGAACGGAACGTTGTCGCGCTGGCTCGGCATCATCCAGTCGACCATGAAGCCGGGATCGACGCCCCACCTGCGCGCCAACTCCTGGAACTGGGCAAAGATGTGGCCGGGCTCGTTGGGCGGGTCGCCCTCCTCCACGTAGTCGGGCAAGTACTGGAAGGCGGAGAGACCGGCCGTCGTGTCCATGAGCACGAGCTTCTCGACTCGCTCCGGATGGCGGGCGGCGAAGAGCTGCGCCATGATGCCGCCCTCGGAGAGCCCGACGAGGCTCGCCCGCTCCAGACCCGCGGCATCCATCACCGCGGTGATGTCCCTGATGCGTTCCTCGAGCGTCGGCTGCTGTTCGAAGCGGTCCGACACCCCGATTCCGCGCTTGTCGAACATGAGCATCCGCGTGTGGTGCGCATCCAATTCGAGGACACGCCGGTACAGCTCGTGGTCCCAGCTCAGCTCCACGTTGGACACCAATGGTGGGACCATGACGAGATCGGGGCCCGACCCGAACTGCTGGTAGGCAATATGAAGGCCGTCCGACAGTGCGTACAGAGTGTCGGGTGGCTCCATGAGGGGAATTTACGCCGCGGTGCGGCTCCCGTCACGGGTCCGCGCCAGGCCGGAGGCGGATCGATTATCGTGGTCGGGTGCACCGATCATGCGAGGCGACGCTCGGCGTCCCGAAGGCGGCGTGAGCAAGTTCATCTTCGTCACCGGTGGAGTCTCGAGCTCCCTCGGCAAGGGCCTCACCGCCTCCTCGCTCGGGCGACTCCTCAAGTGCCGTGGCCTGCGGGTCACGATGTGCAAGCTCGACCCCTACATCAACGTGGACCCGGGGACCATGAATCCCGGCGAGCACGGCGAGGTGTTCGTCACCGAGGACGGGGGCGAGACGGACCTCGACCTCGGGCACTACGAGCGCTTCATCGACGAGAGCCTGTCCAAGCGCTCCAACACGACGACCGGTGGCATCTACAGCTCGGTCATCGCGAAGGAGCGCCGCGGTGACTTCCTCGGGCGGACCGTGCAGGTCATCCCACACGTCACCGACGAGATCAAGGATCGCATCCATCGCCTGGCGGACGAGGACATCGACGTCGTCATCGTCGAGATCGGCGGGACGGTCGGTGACATCGAGATCGTTCCCTTCATCGAGGCGATCCGGCAATTCCGCCGGGACATCGGCCGCGACAACGTCTGCTACGTGCACCTCACCCTGGTGCCGTACCTGGTGTCGGGCGAGCAGAAGACGAAGCCGACGCAACACTCGGTCACCGAGCTGCGCAGCCGTGGTATCCAGCCCGACGTCATCGTGTGCCGCAGCGACAAGCCGATCTCCGAGAGCCTGAAGCGCAAGATCTCGCTGCAGTGTGACGTCCCCATCGACGCCGTGGTGTCCGCGGTGGACGCGCCGAGCATCTACGAGATCCCGCTGGTCCTCCACGAGCAGGGACTCGATTCCTACGTGTGCCGGACGCTCGGGCTCGAGGAGGCGACGCACCCGATCGACATCTCCGAGTGGGAGTCGCTCGTGCAGCGCGTCGAAGGGCTGACGCGCCGGGTGAAGATCGGCATCGTCGGCAAGTACGTGAACATGCCCGACGCCTACATGTCGGTCGTCGAGGCGCTGCGCCACTCGGGCTTCCACCACGGCGCCGAGGTGGAACTGGACTGGATCGACGCCGAACTGGTGCCGGACCTGCTCGGCACGGACCGCCTGCGCGGGCTCGACGGGATCGTGATCCCCGGCGGATTCGGCGAGCGCGGCATCGAGGGCATGGTGGCCGCGGCTGGTTACGCCCGCGCACAGGGGATCCCCTGCCTCGGGCTGTGCCTCGGCCTCCATGTGATGGTGATCTCGGTGGCCCGGGAGCTGGCGGGGCTGGACAACGCGAACTCACGCGAGTTCGACAGCATGTCGCCGCATCTCGTCATCGACCTCATGCCCGACCAGGCTGAAGTGACGGAAAAGGGCGGCACCATGCGCCTCGGCTCGTACCAGGCCGTGCTGTTGCCCGGGTCCAAGGTGGCAAACGCCTACGACTCCCTCGGCGTCACCGAGCGGCACCGCCACCGCTTCGAGTTCAACAACCGCTACAAGGAGAAGCTCGAGGCCGCAGGCCTGGTGTGTTCGGGGATCTCGCCCGACGGCCGGCTGGTGGAGTTCGTCGAGCTCGAGGATCACCCCTACTGGGTCGCCACCCAGGCGCACCCGGAGTTCAAGAGCCGGCCCGACCGGGCGCACCCGCTCTTCCGAGAGCTGGTCGCCGCGGCGCTGGAACGGGCGGAGGGGCGCGAGCCGCACCTGCTCGACCTCGACGCCGTCACCTAACCCGTGGCCGGGTTCCGCCGCCTCTCGGAGGAGGAGCTCCTCCGGGCCTGGCTGTTCCGGGTGGACCGCTTCCATCTGGTCGACCCGCACGGGAAACCGTTCGACCGCTTCGTCATCCGCCACCCCGGCGCCGTCACCGTCGTCCCCGTGCATGGCGACGGCTCCGTCACCCTGGTGCGCCAGTACCGCGCCGCGGTCG
The DNA here is from genome assembly GCA_036272355.1 of Acidimicrobiales bacterium. GTDB lineage: Bacteria > Actinomycetota > Acidimicrobiia > Acidimicrobiales > RAAP-2 > Bog-473. The sequence continues at coordinate 165 of DATAYX010000235.1, read as the reverse complement.
ATGCCCTGGTTCTCGAGATCCCTGCCGGGACGCGCGACAAGGAGGGCGAGGGCCCCGAGGACACCGCCCGGCGCGAGCTGGCCGAGGAGGCCGGGCTGCAGGCCGCTCACTGGGAGTTGCTCCTCGGGACCTGGAACACGCCGGGCATCAGCGACCAGCACACCC
>DATAYX010000234.1:0-6393 GCA_036272355.1 Acidimicrobiales bacterium | reverse complement strand
GGCGGTCGCGACGACGATCTTCTTGACCGGCGCGGCGCTGTGGGTCGTCGACGGCGGCTCCGGCCCGCGCAACCTCTTCCGCATCGGATCCATCGACGTCGTGGAGCTGGCCGCACTTGTGCTCCTGGTGGTCGTCGCCGCCCGCGCCGCGGGGCGCGTCACGGCCGGCGACCCGCCGTTGGCGCGGTCCTGACGCTCGAGAGCGCCGAAGGCACGCGCCGCGTGACGATGACGGAGGAAGAGGTCTCGGGCATCGGGCACACCGACGGTTGGAGCCGGCGCCGCCTCCTGACCCGTGGTCTCGGAGGCCTCGCCGGGCTCGTGGTCGCCGGGGCGGTCGGGTTCGAGCTGGTGGAGCACGGCGTCCTTCCTGGGAAGCAGGCGCTCGACCAGCTCGACGGGGCGTGTTCGGTCGGCGCCCCGCCGCTGCGGTTCCGTACCCCGGGCCCCTCCCGGTCCGGGACCTTCTTCTCGCGGGCCCGGCGCCGGCATGTGGGTTACACCGTCGCCTGGCCGCCGGGACACGGCCCCGGCGACCCCCTGCCGCTCGTCGTCATGCTGCACGGCTTCGGCGCCAACCACACGAACGCGTTGACGGCCATGTCACCGGCGCAAGCCGTCGCGCTCGCGGTCGACGGCGTCCCTCTGCCGCCGATGGCCATGGTGACGGTCGACGGGGGCGGCGGCTACTGGAACCCGCATCCGCACGACGACCCGATGCAGATGGTGGTGGAGGAGTTGGTCCCGATGTGCCAGGACATGGACCTCGGACGGTCCCCGCAGCGCATCGGCACCATGGGCATCTCGATGGGTGGCTACGGCGCGCTCCTGCTCGCCGAGAAGCACCCGGACCGGTTCAGCGCGGTCGCTGCCATCAGCCCGGCTGTCTGGACGACGTACCCACAGGCCGCCGCCGCCAACGCCGGCGCGTACGCGTCGCGGGCGGACTTCGCGTCGGACGACGCCGTCACCCACGCCGCGTTGCTGGCCGACACGCCCGTCCGCCTTGCTTCGGGTCTGGACGACCCGTTCCGTCCCGGCGTCGTCGCGTTGGCTCGTGCACTGCCGAAGTCGGCCGTGGTCGACTTCTCGCAGGGGTGCCATACCGGGTCCTTCTTCACTGCGCAGGAGCCGCCGTCACTGGCCTTCTTGGGCGCGCATCTCTCGGCCGCACGCTGAACCCGCCGGCCCTACGATCGGCCCCGACCGCAGGGAGGTGGCCAATGGCGAGGGTCGTGCTGATCACGGGTGCATCCGCGGGCATCGGCCGGGCCACCGCGGACCGGCTGCACAACGAAGGCTGGACGGTCGTCGGGGCGAGCCGGCGCGGCACGTCATCGGGCGGATGGCGGGCGCTGAAGATGGACGTCGACGACGACGGGGACACGCGTCGAGGGGTGGCGGGCGTCATCGGCGAGCACGGACGGCTCGATGCGGTCGTCGCCTCCGCCGGCTGGGGCCTGGCCGGGCCGGTGGAGCTCACGCCGATCGATCAGGCCAAGGCGCAGTTCGAGACGAACTTCTGGGGCGTCGTGCGGGTGGTGCAGTGCGCCCTTCCGGCCATGCGGGCCCAACAGGCGGGTCGGCTCGTGCTGGTCAGCTCCATCGGGGGCCTCATCGCGCTGCCCTTCCAGGCCTTCTACAGCGCGAGCAAGTACGCGCTGGAGGGCTATGCCGAGGGGCTCGCCTACGAGGTCGGACCTTTCGGCATCCAGGTGACGCTGGTCGAACCGGGGAACATCCGCACCGAGTTCACGGCGAGCCGGCGCACCATCGGCGAGGACCCGGGCGGGCCCTACGCCGCGGCGGCGGCGAAGGCCATCACCCTGATGGAGAAGGACGAGCTGAACGGCGCACCGCCCGAGTCGGCCGCGGCGGCGATCCAGGGTGTCCTCGAGGCCAAGCGCCCCCGGCGCCGGGTGTCGGTGGGGAAGGTGGGAGAGCGGATCGGGATCCCGGCCAAGCGGCTGCTGCCCCACCGACTCTTCGAAAAGGCGGCGGGGTCCAGCTTGGGCGTGTGATGGGTCGGCCCCGAATCTCCTGGGGCCGTCCTGGGTAGATTCCCTCCAGGCAGAGATGTCGCTCCGGGTCCACCAGCCGGGGCGGGTCGGAGTGGTGACGCCTATGGGACGTGGGTTTGATCCGGGCAGCCGAGGGGCCGTCGGTCCCGCCCGCCCGGCGATCGGGTCGCGATGACACGGACGGGGCTCGTCCTCCACAAACACCGTCACTCCAGGCCGAGCGTCTCCTACGCCGGACTCCCCGGGGCGAGCTTGGGCGTCCGGATCAGAGCGCTGTTGCTCACCATCTGCCTCGTGGTCGCGACGTTGGGCGTGGGCTGGCTGATCTGGAGTGTGCTCGAGTGGCGGCGCGGTAGTACGGCGAGCTTCCGTCTGACCGGTCTGCGGGTCGTACGCCGCTCCGACGGCACGCCCATCGGCCTCGGGCTCTCGATCGTGCGCAACGCCGTCCTGTGCACCCTCCTCTTGATCCCGACCGTCCTCGCCTGCATCGTGATCGCCTTCACGTTCGTGATGGGCGCGTCCCCGCCGACCGACCTCTTCAGCAAGCCGCGCAATGCCCCGTGGGACAGGCTGTGCAAGACCACGGTCGTCCAAGAGCGCCGCCGCCCGTTCTCGCGCGGGAAGTACGCCCGTCTGAGCGAGTGGCCGCCGGCGAATGAGCCGGTCAGCATGAACTGACCTCACCCGGAGGCCCAACCTCACTAGGGTCACCCCGGCGACCACGGGTGCACGCTTGGGGAGGGGCGGGTCTCAATGTCGAGAGTGTCATCGACCACACGGCACGCAGTGCCGCCGCTGCTCATCGCTCTCCTCTGTGGTTGGCTCGCCGCCACGTTGCTGCCGGCGTCCACTGCGACCGCCACCGCGACAGCGACCGCGGCATCGCTCTCCACCGCCTCTTCGTTCACGGCCGCCGGCAGTGCCGGACAGGTCTACGCGGTGGGGCTGTCCCCCGAGGCCGAGGCAAGCCTCCTCGGTCCCACGGGCCACATGGTCGCAACCGTGCACGCGACCCCGCTCGGCGGCGTGCTGTTCCGCCACGTGCGACCGGGCCGCGGGTACCGGGTACGCGTCGACGCCGACGGCCGGGAATCGGCGCGCGTCACCGTCCACTCCGAATCCCCCGCACCCTGGGACCCCGGCACGTACCACCAGTCCATCCCGACGAGCGGGTACGGCTACCTGGCGACGCGGGACGGGACCAAGCTCGCGATCGACGTGCGCCTCCCGTCGCACCACGCGGCCACGTACCCGACAGTGATCGAGTACGCGGGATACGGGTATGCCGATCCTGCCGGACCGGACAGCGGCATCGCCGTCCTGGCCAACCTCATGGGTTTCGCGGTGGTTGACGTGAACATGCGGGGAACCGGCTGCTCGGGCGGCGCATTCGACTACTTCGAGCCGCTGCAGGACGTCGACGGCTACGACGTCGTCGAGACCGTCGCCCACCAACCGTGGGTGTTCGGCCACAAGGTCGGGATGATCGGGATCTCTTACGGCGGCATCAGCCAGCTCTTCACGGCCCAGCTCGACCCCCCGGACCTGGCGGCGATCTCGCCGTTCTCGGTGATCGACGCCACGGCGTCGACGCTGTATCCGGGGGGCGTCCTCAACACGGGCTTTGCCACGGGATGGGCGCAGGGACGCCAGCACGACGCGGAACCTGCCGGTCCGCAGACCGGCCAACCCTGGGCCTACACGCGCATCCGAGCGGGCGACGCCACCTGCTCGGCCAACCAGGCGCTGCACGGTGACGCTGCGGACCTCGCCGCCAAGATCGCGGCCAATCCGCATTACACGCCCTCGGTCGCAGACCCGATCGACCCCGTGTCGTTCGTCCACACGATCAAGGCCCCCGTCTTCCTGGCTTGTCAGTGGGAGGACGAGCAGACGGGCGGCCAATGCCCCGAGCTGGTACGCCACTTCACGGGAACCACGAAGAAGTGGTTCACGTTCACCAACGGCGCCCACATCGACTCGCTCGACCCGGCCACCTTCGACCGGTGGTACGACTTCCTCGAGCTCTACGTCGCGCACCGGCCGCCGAAGGACGGCGCGTCGGGCCTCCACGCCGTGGCACCGATCATCTACCAGATGGCGATGGGGCTTCCCCCGGGCGCCCAAGTCGAGCTGCCGCCCGATCCGATACAGGACGTCGCGACGTACAGCGCCGCGCGCGCGGCCTTCGACAGGCTGCCCGAGGTGCGGGTGCTCTTCGACAACGGCGCCGGGCAGCCCGCCGGGCACGCCTCCAGCGCAGGTGACCCCAATGCGGGCTTCGAGAAGTCTTTCTCGACGTACCCGGTCCCCTCGACCGCCCAGACCTGGTACCTCGGACCGAACGGTGTCCTGGCTGCCGAACCGTCCGGGGGAGCCGGCGTCGACCAGTACACGTCCGACGCGACCGCGGTCCCGCTCACGGACTACGCAAGCACCAGCGAGACGGGCGGCCTGTGGAGTAACGCCTCTGCCTGGCAGTGGGACTGGCGGCAGAACCCGCACGGCAGCGCGGTCTCCTACGTCAGCGCCCCCTTGGCCACCGACACCACGGTCGTCGGCGGAGGCGCGGTGGACCTCTGGGTCCGGTCGTCGGCCTCGGACGTCGACCTGCAGGCGACGATCAGCGAGGTGCGGCCGGACGGGAACGAGACGTTCGTGCAGAACGGCTGGCTGCGCGCCAGCGAACGAGCACTCTCGCGGAGCACCGCCGACATCCTCGGTGTCGCGAGCACAGCGACCGACCCCGTCCCGAGCTTCACGTCAGCGGATGCCGCACCCATGCCGCGGGGCAAATTCGTGAAGGTGGTCATCCCGCTCTACGACGAGGGGCACGTCTACCGGGCCGGTTCTCGCATCCGCGTCACGATCTCGGCGCCGAACGGGACGCAGCCGGTGTGGTCCTTCAGCCGGACCGAGCCTTCCAGCGGGACGCCGACCGTGGGCATTGCCCGCTCCGCGTCCATGCCATCGAGCCTGGTGCTCCCCGTCGTGACGGGTGTGGCCGTGCCGACGCCCTTGCCAGCGTGCCCGAGCCTGCGGAACGAGCCGTGCCGGCCGTACCAGCCGATCGTGAACGAGACCGGCAAGCCGTAGCTCAGGAGGGTGAGGCCACCACTACGGCCGCCCCGAGGGTCTTCGACTCGTACATGGCGCGGTCGGCGCGGGCCGTGAGGGCGTCGGGTGACTCGTCGATACCGTCGGTCCAGGCCAAGCCCACGCTCGCGCCGAGCTCGAGCACGCCTTCGGCCATGTCCACGGGCCCGATGGAGTCGCTGATGCGCTGCGCGACGGGCTCGACCGCCGCGAGGGTCGGGACGTCCGGGCAGACGATGAGGAATTCGTCGCCGCCCAGGCGGCCGATGGCGTCGCCGTGGCGAACGGCGCCACGGATGCACGCGGCCGCCCAGAGCAACGCCTTGTCACCTACGGCGTGGCCGTGGCAGTCGTTGATCTCCTTGAAGCGGTTCAAATCGACGAAGATCGCCGCGACGCCGACGCCGGAGTCCGAGGCGCTCCGGAGCGCCAGGTCGAGGAATTCGAAGATGGCGGCTCGATTCAGGCAGCCCGTCAACGTGTCCGTGGACGCGCGCAACTCCAATTCGTGGCGCAGATCGACACTCTCGGTGACGTCGCTCAGGCAGCCGATGGCGCCCGTCACCGCGTTCGCGCCGTCGGTCAGCGGGCGCAGGCTCACCTGGCAGACCCGTGTGGTGGCGAAGTCGGGGTGGGGGACGGTGACGTTGAAGTGCAACTCGAGCCTGTCGACCTCGCGCCCGGCCAACGCCGCATCGACGGCGGCATCGAGTCGGCCACGGTCGTGGTCGGCGATAACGGCGAACAGGCTGGCCATGTCGGCCGCCGGCGCGGCGCCCAAGATGTGGTGCAGCCGTCCATTGGTGAAGAGGACCCGCCGGTCCACGTCGACCTGGAACACGCCGACGGGGAGCGCGTCCGCCAACCGGGCGATCAACTCTTCGCGGGCGCGGACCTGTTCCGCCAGACTCAGCTCGCCCGCCTCGGCCGGGCGTATGACCGTGAAGACGTGTGGGTTGTCGGGATCGTCGAGGCGGTTCGTGTTCTCGCAGTCGATCCAGAGCCATCCGCCGTCCGCCGTGCGGTAGCGCCCCCGGAAGATCCGGGTCGATCCCGGCGTGCCGATCATGGCGAACCAGGCGCCGATCGCGTCGGCCTGGTCGTCGGGATGGATGAAGACCGTCGAGGGCGATCCCATGATCTGATCGGGTCGCCAGCCCAGGATCTCGGTGACCGAGTCGTCGATCGATGTGATGACGCCGGCCTCGTTGCGGACGACCTTGCATTCCGGCATCCGCTGCTCGCCCCCAGTCGGTTGCTCATGCACCGTCTA
>DATAYX010000233.1:0-7777 GCA_036272355.1 Acidimicrobiales bacterium | reverse complement strand
AAGCCGAGCGCCAGGCCGCCGGCCAGCGCTCCGCTGCAGACGGAGACGCCGCCGATGGCGACCACGGCCAGGATGAGCAGGCTCTCGAACCCGAAGAAGTTGGTGGGCGTGGCCACCGAGCTGGCGGCGCCGTAGAGCGCGCCGGCGACCCCGGCCATGGCGGCCGAGAGCATGAAGACGGCCAGCTTGGTGGTGCGCAGCGAGAGGCCGAGGGTGGCGCAGGCCGCCTCGGAGTCCTTCATGCCCACCAGCACCCGGCCGAAGGGCCCGCGGCGCAGCGCCAGGACGCCGATGGAGAAGAGGGCGAACACGACGGCGAGGAAGATGGTGAACGACTTGGGCGAGGTCATGTGGAGCCCGAAGATCGACGGCTTCGGCACCGTCACCGAGCCGTTGAAGCCGAAGATGGCCGACCACGGGAACAGGGCGTTGTCGCACAGCGTGGCGAACGCCATGGTCAGCAGCGCCAGATAGAGCCCGCGCACCCGCAGGGCGGGCCAGGCCAGGACCGCCCCGACCCCGCCGGCGAGCCCTGCCGCCGCGAGCAACCCCCACACCGAGCCGCCGCTGCCCCACTTGTACATCGCGAACGCGCCGAGGCCGGCGAAGGTGAGCTGGCAGAGCGAGATGAAGCCCCCGTACCCGGCGAGCGGGACCAGCGACAGGCAGACGAGCGCGAGCGACAGGCCGATGCCGAGCTTGATGATGTTGCCCACATCCATGAACGCGGTGGCCACGATGACGGCCGCGACGAGCAGGATCGCCCCCTGGAAGGAACGCAGGAAGCTCGCAGGGGCAAGGGGTGCGTGCCGTTGCGGCGCGCCGGTGCGCAGGCGGAGCGCGGGCAGGGCGAGGATGAAGATGAAGAGCAGGACCGAGGGCACCGACAGCGTGAGGATGCCCTGGACCGGCGTCGAGGCCCAGAAGCCCCCGCTGTTGGGAACGTAGCCCTGGGCGTAGGACGAGGCGAGGCCGACGATGAGGCCGCCGGCGAAGGTGAGCGGCAGGCTCCGCAGCCGCCCGAACACCGCCGCGGCATAGGCGTCGATGACCAGCAGCGTGAGGATCAGCGGCTGCAGCTGGATTCGCGGCGCGACGAGGATGCCGGCGATGGAGGCGAGCGAGGCGCCGATGGACCAGCTGAGGGTCGACAGCTGCCACGGACGGCCGCCGAAGAGCCCCACCAGGGGCCGGTTGTCGACGACGCCGCGCATGGCGATGCCGGTGCGGGTCCGATAGAGGAAGAGGCGCAGCCCGACGGCGATGGCGATGGCGGCGCCGACGGTGATGACCTCCTCGTAGTCGATGTGCACGCCGAAGAGGGTGAACCCGTGGAAGCCGAAGAACTGCGGCACGGACCGGGCCGTCGGCTTCCAGATGTAGTTGTTGACGAGCCCGAAGAGAAGGAGCGTCAGTCCCACCGTGACCGCCAGCGTCGTGGCGACGTTGGTCGGGTCCATCCACTGGATGATCGTGCGTTCGATGAGCGCGCCCATGAGCGGCGCCAGCACGCACACGGTCAGGAACAGCGACAGCGCCTGGTTCAGGTGCCAGCCCACCGAGAGCTGCCAGTAGACGAACGCCATGAACATCCCGATGGCGCCGTGCGCGATGTTGAAGATGCCCGAGGTGGAGTACGTGACGACGAGGCCGCTGGCCGCGACGGCGTAGGCCGAGCCCAGCACGAGGCCGATGACCGTGTACTCGAGAAATGCGTGCATTGCTGTTCAGGACTCCGTCGCGGGGTTGGCCATCTGCACCATGCGGATCAGTACTGGACGAAGCCGCTGTTGCAGTCGTACGTGTTCGGCGCGGTCGGGTAGACGCGTTGGAAGCCCCCGTTCGAGATCTTCTCGTAGAAGAAGCACTTCGTGGGCACCTTGCCGCCGATGTTGGCCGGCGGCGTGACGCCGCCGCCGGTCCAGTTGGTGATCGCCTGGATCTTCGAGATGAGCGCCGGGCGGGTGAGGGCCGGGCCGACCTGCTTCGCCGCCTGCTCGAAGGCGAGGCCGGCCGACCAGGCCAGCATGGCGAAGATATCCTTGTGCCAGTTGCCGGCGCCGGCCACCCGGTCCATCCACTGCTCCATGAGCTGCAGGCCCGGGTTGGCGGCGGCGTCCTCGTAGCCCGCGGTCGCCGTCATCGCCACGAGGTTGCCGTTGGACTCGGGCGAGGTCTGCTGCGCGAAATGCGGTGAGTACTCCTCGGAGATCCAGTCGACGACCTGCGGCGAGTAGTTGGCCTGCTGCATGGCCTGGAGCAGCCGCTCGGCGGAGTTGTCGTCGGAGTACTCGGAGACGTACTGGCTGCCCTGGCTCTGCAGCTGCTGGACGATGGTGCCGTAGTTGGCGTTCGTCGGCGTCGTCGCGATGCCGTTGGCCGGCGTGTACACGAAGCCGACGCTGGAGTTGGCCTGGATCTCGTGGGCGGCCTGGCTCGCCGTGGCGGGCACCTGCAGGTAGATCTCGGCCGCGTGCTTGATGGCGTCGGGATAGGTCGCCTTGATGTAGTTGCCCGGGCCGACGGGGTAGTAATGGTCGTTGCCGGGGCTGGCGCCGAAGATGTCGGCCGTGCCACCCGCCGCCGCCGTCGAGATCTCGGCCGACATGTCGGGGATGCTGCATTTGGCGACCGCGTTGGCGCTCCCGTCGTCGAAGCCCGACGCGTTCCCGACCATGGCGAAGTCGCTCGCGCATGCCTGTGACGCATCCGCGAAGTTCTGGCCCGAGTCGTTGCCGTCGTCGAAGGGCTGCACCTTGATCTGGCGGCCGCAGATGCCGCCCGTGCTGTTCACATAGGCGGCCCAGGCCTGGGTGGCCTGCTGCGCGCTCTGGGTCAGGCCCGGCGCGACGCCGCTGATGCTGGTGATGTTGCCGACGGTGATGGTGGTGGCCGTGACGCCGGTCGCGGTGGCGCCGCCGTTGCCGCCGGCGGGTGCCTGGTTGCCGTTCGCGCCGCAGGCGCCGGAGCCGTTCGACACGCCGGCGAGGGTGGCCGGGTTGGCCGCGCCGGTGCTACTGCCGGGGTGCGAGCCGGCGGAGCCGCTGCTACCGGGCGAGCCCGAGGCCAGTCCCGGCGAGCCCGACGCGCAGGGCGCGGTCGTCGTGGTCGTGCTCGACGTCGACGCGGACCCCGACTTCGCCTTCGTCGAGGACGCCTTGGCGGTGGTCGAGGTGGTGGAGGAACTCGAGGTCGACCCGCAGGCGGCCGACGAGGTGCCGAGCGCCTGCGCACCCGTGCCCGTCCCTGTGCCCGAGCCGGCGCCGCCGTGGTTGAACGCCCCCTGGGCCAGGAGGGCCTGGGACCCGGTCAGCCGGGAGCCGCAAGCCGATGCCAGCAGCGCGAGCGCGGCGACGGACACCGCGACAGCGACGCGTCGGCGGTTGCGGATGCCCCTCATACGTGCTCCTCACGGTCGCTGCGGCGGGCCTCGTCGAGGCTGCGCAGGATGCGCTCGAGCCGGTCCACGGAGCGCACGATGGCGAGCGCGTTGCGGCGCTCCTCTTCGATCTGGCGCATGGTCCACGCCGAGCGCACGAGGACGCCGCCGCCGATCACCAGCGCGACGCCGAGCAGGCCGCCCGAGATGACGTAGGGGATCTCCTCGTAGAGGTACGGGCTGTTGGCCGCGCCGTACCAACCGAGCAGGATGCAGACGAAGCCGAACACGACGAGCGCCATGCCGATCCACTCGAGCCATTTGCGCACGTTCCGGCTGCTGCGTCCCGGGCGCGCCCGGTCGACCACGGCGGCCAGCCGCTGCAGGCGTGTCGGCACCGGTGTGGCACCGTTGGCCTCGCCGGCGGGCGCGTCGGGGGTCGGCGGGACGACCACGGGCCCCGCGAGCCCACTGAAGTCGGAGCTCGCACCGACCCGGGTGACCTCGCCCGGGTCCGGGTCTCCGGACGATCTTCCTGGGAATTTCATCAGCCGAATCCTCCGAAGTCAGTCAGTTCGTCGGGCGTCACGGTGAAGCGCTCCATGAGGGGATCCCCCTCCGAGCAGGTGGTGCCGAGGGCGTCGGTCATGTCGTCGGCACGCTTGTAGAGGTAGGCCAGTGCGGCCGCGGCGAGTAGGCCGAGCAGGATGAGCGCGGCACCGATCCCCTTGAACGTCTCGCCGACGGTCGACGTCTGCGGTGACACGGTCGGCGACCCGGTGCCGTTGCTCCCCGTCGGCGACGAGCCCCCGCTCCCGGTGTTGCCGGCGAAGGAGCCGCTGCCCGTCCCCGTGCTGCCGGTGAAGCCGCTCCCGCTGTTGCCGGTGGACGACGCGCCGGTCGAGAGCGACGACGCCGCCGCGCCGGTGCTGCCAGAGTTCGAGGCGACGAAGTTCGGAGACGCCGTGGAGCTGACCTGCACGCGTCCGAAGTCGAAGGTGATCAGCTGCTCGTTGGGGATGGCGAACGGAAGCTGCGAGATGAGCTTCGCCGGGAGCAGCGACGCGAACTTGTTGGCGGCGGCATCGAGCGTATTCAGGTTGACCTGGATCTCGAGGCCTTTCAGCTCACGGCTGGCCGAGGGGCCGCTGACCTTGTCGGTGGCGGTGGTCACGCCGATGGTGATGCCGAGCTCCTTGAGCAGCGTGTTGAGCGCCGACACAGGTATGGACCCGAGGGGCTTGCCGGCGGGAGCCTGGATGCCCTTGTCCGTGATGGAGATCTGCTCGCCGGCGATCGAAACGTTCTGCACCTGGGTCGAGCCCGTGACGGTGCCCGCGGTGCCGTCGGAGGAGGCGTTCGCCGTCGACGTGATGCTCCCGATGGAGATGAAGCCGCCCAGCATGGAGATGCCACCGACGGTGGCGGTGGCATCCGCGCTGGCCTTGACCGACGGCGCCTGCGCCGAGGAGTTGGCCGACAGGCCGCCCACGCCGAGGAGCGCGTTCGAGCCGGCGAGGGGATTGCCCGAGCCCGAGGGCGCCTGCTGGGTGGGATCGCCGCCGCTGGAACCGGCGGTGGCGGCGTCATTGCCCAGCGTCGCGGTGGCGGTGTTGCCGTCGGTGGTGCTCTGGGCGTCCATGTTCACTCCGGGCAGGTCGGTCGACGCGCTGTTGGGCTTCTGCGGGAAGTCGCTGACCGCCTGGAGCGGCCATACCGGCGCCGGGGGCAGGGGGACGCCCGGCACGAGCAACGCCAGCTCGGGGCCGGCGTTCGCCACCACCTGTCCGGGGTAGAGCGACGAGGCCGTGGCCGACCCCGTCGGGCCGTAGTTGTCCGTGGACGCGGCGTAGCCCTCGTCGAATTCCAGCGACGGCGTCGCCGGGACGGGGAAGTTCGGCTGCTCGTACTGCACCGAGATCGACTCGGCCAGGGCGTTGACGGTGAACCCGCCCAGCGTGCTGTCGGCCCCGGCCGGGCCGTCGGACAGTGCGACGGTGAGCAGGCCCGAGCCGCCCGTGATCAAGAGCGCCGAGGACGCGCCCAGCACCAGCAGACGGCGGAAACGTGAGAAGGACTTCACGCGGCGGCACCCCCGAGATAGGCGTCCGCGAGGTCCTCGGGCAGCTCGTCCGGCTTGCCGGCGACGACGATGCGCCCCTGGACCACGACGGCCACGTCGGTGGCGACACCGAGCGCGGTCGCGGCGAACTGCTCGGCCAGGATCACGGCCACCCCCTCGTCGGCGATCTGCTTCACCAGCGTGTACAGCTCGTCGACGATCATCGGCGCCAGCCCCATGGAGATCTCGTCGAGGAGCAGCACCGCCGGTTCGACGCTCAGCGTGCGGGCCATGGCGAGCATCTGCTGCTCGCCGCCCGAGAGCGTGCCGGCCAGCTGGTGACGCCGCTCGGCCAGGCGCGGGAAGCGGGTGAAGGCCATGTGCTCGACGTGCGAGCGCGAGGGGCCGCCGTAGGTCATCAGCCGCAGGTTCTCCATGACGGTCAGGTTCGGGAAGATGCCGCGCCCGTCGGGCAGCGTGCACAGGCCGGCGCGGGCCAGCTTGTCGGGGCGCATGCCATTGGCGTGGCGCCCGAGCACGTGGAAGCAGCCCCTCGTCGGCTCCATCTGGCCGCTGGCGACCTTGAGCGTCGTCGACTTGCCCGCGCCGTTGGGGCCGAGGAGCGCGAGCACCGAGCCGGTGGCGACGGCGAGGTCGATGCCGTGCAGCACTTCGATCTGGCCGTATCCCGCGTGCACGCGCCGCAGCTCGAGCACCGGGGGCACCGGCTTCGGGGCCGCGTCAGCCATGCGTCCCCACCGTCGCCGCAACGGGCGCACCCTCGCCGGCCTCTTCGGGGTCTTCCGCGGCGCCCAGGTACGCGGCACGCACCCGCTCGTCGGCCCGCACCTCGTCCGGGCCGCCGACCATCAGGACGGAACCGAAGTCGAGCACGTTGATCTGGGCGCAGATCCGCATGACCAGCCCCATGTCGTGCTCGACCAGCAGGACGCCCATGCCGGCCCGGGCCAACTGGCAGAGCAGGTCGCCCAGCTCGTCGCTCTCGCTGTCGTCGAGCCCCGACGACGGCTCGTCGAGCAGGAGCAGGCGGGGCCGGGTGGCCAGCGCGCGGGCGAGCTCGAGCAGGCGTGCCTGGCCGGTCGGGAGCGTGTCCGCCGGACGGTCGCCCAGGTGGGTCAACCCGACCAGGGACAGGACACCGTCGGCGTTGGCGGCGGCGTCCGAGCGGTCGCGGGACCAGCGTCGGCGGATCTCGGCGGCGGCGAGCACGTTCTCGCGGACCGACAGCGACCCGAAGACCTCGAGGCGCTGGAACGTGCGGGCGATGCCAAGCCGGGCGCGCTGGTGGGGCTTCAACGACGTCATGTCGGTGCCGTCGAAGGAGACGCGGCCGCCGTAGAGGCTCTGCAGCCCGCAGATGGCGTTGAAGCAGGTGGTCTTCCCGGCACCGTTGGGGCCGATGAGCCCGGTGACGATGCCGGGCGCGACGTCGAGGTTCACGCCGCGAAGCGCGTGCACACCACCGAATCGAACCTCAGCTTCCGCCACTTGCAGAAGCGTCATCGTCTCCCCCCCCATTGCAGTCGGGCTTTCGTCCGGGCCGCTCACCGCGGCGCCTGAACTTTTTCCTGGTGGGGCCAGGTATTTTCCGTCGAGAATTAGAACGGCTTCTCATTCGGCGTCTTACGGTGCCAATTTCAGGCGGGACCCGGTCAGCGGTACCCTCAACCCATGGAACACTCCATGGCCGAACGCCTGGCCGAGCTGGCCGAACGCAAGAACGAGGCCCTCAACGCCGGGAGCCCCCGGGCCGTCGAACGCCACCACGCCAAGGGCAAGCTGACCGCCCGGGAGCGGATCGAGTACCTGCTGGACGAGGGCTCCTTCCAGGAGCTCGACATGCTGGCCCGGCACCGGGCCCACGGCATGGGCCTCGAGGACAACCGCCCCTACACCGACGGCGTCGTGACGGGGTTCGGGACCATCGACGGGCGGCGGGTCTGCCTCTTCAGCCAGGACTTCACCGTCTTCGGCGGCGCGCTGGGCGAGGTCTTCGCGGAGAAGATCCACAAGGTCATGGACCTGGCCGCGTCGACCGGTGTCCCGATGATCGGCCTCAACGACGGCGCGGGCGCCCGCATCCAGGAGGGCGTGGTCTCGCTGCACTCCTACGGCGGCATCTTCCACCGCAACGTGGCGGCGTCGGGGGTCATCCCCCAGATCAGCGTGATCCTCGGGCCCTGCGCCGGCGGCGCCGTGTACTCGCCCGCCATGACCGACTTCATCTTCATGGTGCAGGGCACCTCGCACATGTTCATCACGGGTCCCGACGTGGTGAAGACGGTGACCGGCGAGGACGTCACCCTCGAGGAGCT
>DATAYX010000232.1:0-8506 GCA_036272355.1 Acidimicrobiales bacterium | reverse complement strand
TGGGCGCCGGCGACGGCGAGCAGAACTCCCGGCGGGGAGAGCCGGCCCCTGCGGCCTTCTGCCCAGGTCGCGGGCGCAGGGATGCGGTTGCCCTCCACGCGCCGGGCAATATCGAGCTGGACCAGGTCGCTGAACGCGGGTCCGATGCAGCTCACGCCGAAGGGAAGCCCGGCGACGGCGCCTGCCGGGACGGCGACGGCGCACATGTCGAGCAGGTTCACAAAGGTGGTGAAGCGTCCGAGATCGGCGTTGACGCCGACCGGGTCCCGAGCCACCTCGTCCAACGTGGGGTGGCGCGTGGTGGTCGGCAGGAGCAGCGAGTGCGCGCCACAACGCCGCCATGCCGCGGCGGCCTGCCCGGCGAGTTTCGTCAGCCGCTCCGTGTCACGGACGTACGCGCCGGCACCGATGCACCCCGCGGCCCCGATGATTTGCGCGACGGTGGGATCGACCTCATTGGCATGGGCCTCGATGAATGCGCCCAGGGCGGCGTAGCGCTCCGCCACGAAAGCCCCCTCGTACAGCAGCCGCCCGGCCGCGAAGAACGGATCTAGGTCGATCTCGACGAGGTCGCAGCCGGCCGCGGCGAGACGGTCTGCGGCCGCCGAGTACGCCTCGAGCCAGCCGGGGGCGAGCAGTCCTATGTCGTCGTCGGAAGCTCGGGCGACGACAGGCCGCGACGGCGGCCCGAGCGGCGAGTCGGCTGGGAAGACGCGGCGTCTTGGCGCGTCGCCGCGCGGCCCGGTCAACTCGACCATGGCCCGCTCCGCGAGCTGAACATCCGCAGCGAACACGCTCACGCAGTCGAAGGAACGGCAGGCCGGCACGACTCCCGCCGTCGAGACAAGCCCACGGGTGGCCTTCAAGCCGACGATCCCGTTGAAGGCGGCCGGCACGCGGCCCGACCCGGCCGTGTCGGTCCCGAGCGCGAGGTCGGCCTCGCCGAGCGCCACCGCCACGGCGGAGCCGCTGCTACTGCCCCCCGACACCCGGGCCGGGTCCACGGCACTGCGCACCGCACCAAACGGGCTGCGCGTCCCGACGAGCCCCGTGGCGAACTGGTCCAGGTTTGTCTTGCCGACGAACAGGGCACCGGCCTCACGCAGGGACCGCACTGCCGGCGCGTCGGCCTCCGCTGTATAGGCAAAGGCAGGACAGCCGGCGGTCGTCGCCATGCCCGCGACGTCGATGTTGTCCTTTACTGCGAAGGTCAGGCCCGCCAGTGGAAGGTCATGGCCGGAACCGAGCGCGTCGTCGATCCGGTCCGCGTCGGCCATGATCTCCTCGGCCGGCACGCGGCAGATCCACACCTCGTCCCGTCCGGCGACCGCCGTGACGGCCAACGACCGTTCGGCCGACTCCCGGACGACCGGCACCCGAGCGCTCGGAGCGGTCATGCCGATGCCAACACCACGAGCGGCTCCCCCGAGGTCACCTGCATGCCGGGAGAGACCACCACCTCCAACACCGCACCGTTGCACGGTGAGAGCACGGCAGTCTCGGTCTTCATGGCCTCGATGATGACGACGGCCTGCCCCGCCACGACGTGGTCGCCAGGCTGGACGGCGACCTTCCGCACACTCGAGGTCATGGGCGCGGTGACTAACGTGCCGTTGGGCGGTATCTCGTACGCGGGTCGTGGCGGTCCCCGCCCGGGGTCCTCGCGCCGCTCGAACTCCCCCGCCGCCGCCCACGCCGACCGTTCCGCTGCGAAGGCAGCGGATTGCCGGGCGCGGAACTCGCGGATGGACGGCGCCTCCAGGGCGAGCATCGCCTCGTACTCGCGCAACGCAAAGGTCCCAGGTTCCACCCGCACGTCGAAGCGGCCCGCGGCGAAGTCGGCCCTCGCCTCGAGCAACTCCTCGGCGGTGACGGGATACCAATGGATGCGGTCGAAGAAGCGCAACAGCCAGGGGACCTCCGGTTCGAAGGGCGGCTGCTGACGGTGGCCGTTCCAGATCTGAATGGTGCGGCCGACCAGCTGGTAGCCGCCGGGGCTCTCCATTCCGTAGATGCAGAGGTAGGCCCCGCCGATCCCGACCGTGCTGTCGGCCGTCCAGGTCCGGGCCGGGTTGTACTTGGTGGTGACGAGGCGGTGGCGCGGGTCGATCGGTGTGGCGAGGGGCGCACCGAGGTACACATCCCCCAACCCGAGCACGAGGTAGGTGGCGGAGAAAACGGTCCGGCGCACGTCGTCCACGTGGTCCAGCCCGTTGATGCGCCGGATGAACTCAATGTTCCAGGGGCACCAAGGGGCATCGTCTCGGACCCCGGCGGCGTAGCGGGCGGTGGCCTCGTGCGTCACCGGGTCATCCCACGAGAGTGGCATATGGATGGTCCGGCTCGGCACCTCGAGCTCGTCGGAACCCGGGAGCGCCTCCTCCATCGCTCCGACGGTGTCGAGCACGCGCGCGAGTGAGGAGACGGTCGGGTCGAAGTGCACCTGCAAGGTGCGCACTCCGGGGGTGAGGTCGATGATCCCGTCGAGGCCTGCCGCCTCAATGTGGTCGGAGAGCACGTGCACGCGTGCCCGCATGGAGAGATCGAGCTCCATGTCGCCGTACTCGACGAGGAGGTTGTCATCACCGTTGGCGCGGTAGGTGACCGCGGGCGTGGTGCCCGCCTCCCGGCGGACCAGCACCCCCGAGAGGTCACGGCGCCCGTTCCCGCGCACCGACCGCGGCTCGGCACGCGGCACGAACCGGACGCTGTCGTCGGGCCGCAGCTGCCCGAGCTTCCAACGCTCATCGCTCACGACCGTCGCCGGACAGACGAACCCACCCAGGCTGGGCCCGTCGGGACCGAGCAAGATGGGAAGATCGCCCGTGAAGTTCACCGCTCCGACCGAGTACGGAGTGTCGTGGATGTTCGAGGGGTGCAGCCCGGCGTCGCCGCCGTCGGCACGCGCCCATGCCGGTCGCGGGCCAAGCAGCCGCACTCCCGTGCGCGCGGAGTTGAAGTGCACCTCCCAACTCGTGGCGTAGAAGGCCGCAAGATCCGCCTCCGTGAAGAACTCCGGCGCAGCGTGGGGGCCCGGCACGACGGACAGCACCCAGTCGCGCGCGAACTCCGGCCGCTCGGTCGGTGTCGCCGGGGGCGCCCCGGTCCCTGCCGACCCCGGCCGCAGCACGTCGCCGGGCCGGAGCGCCCGGCCCCCCAGGCCGCCGATCCCCCCGAGCGTGAAGGTGGCCGCACTCCCGAGATAGTCGGGCACGTCGAGCCCTCCGTCGATCAGCACATAGGCCCGGATCCCCGGTGGGCCAATGTGCCCCACGTCGAGCGTCGAGCCGGCGTGGACCATGACGGGCTCCCACATCGGGGCGGGCTCGCCGTCGACCGTCACCACGCTCGGTGCGCCGGTGACGCAGACGCGGGTGTCCGCACTGAAGTACAGGGCAGGACCGCCGAGCGTCGCCTCCAGACCGGGGGCGCCCGGCGGGTTCCCGAGGGTCAGGTTGCCGGAACGAAAAGAGAGGTCGTCCATTGGGCCCGAGGGAGGCACCCCGACCGACCAGTAGTGCCGCCGCCCCGGCCACGCCTGGACCGTGGTCTGCGTGCCCGACCGCACCACGTCGATCCGGTGGGAGACGAAGGGCACAGAGGCCAGTGACGTGGTGGTCTGGCTGCCCGCGACGAAATCGGGAGCGGCCAGCGCGGCCGACAGAAACTCGAGGTTGGTCTCTATCCCCCCGACGGCGCTCTCGTCGAGAGCCGTGCGCAAGGCGGTGAGCGCGGCACCCCGTTCCGGCCCTTTCGCGATGACCTTGGCCAACAGCGGGTCGTAGGAGATCGTGACCTCCGTGCCCGGCTCGACCCAGCCGTCGATTCGGACCCCTGCGGCCCAGCGCACGGACGTAATCAGCCCGGCGCTGGGTCGCCAGTCGCGTTCGACGTCCTCGGCATAGACCCGCGCCTCCACCGCCACTCCGGTGGGCATCGCCGCGCGAGCGTCGTCGAGCGCTTCGGGATCGCCTTCGGCAAGTCGCAGCATCAGCTCCACCAGGTCGATGCCGTACACCTCTTCGGTCACCGGATGCTCGACCTGCAGCCGGGTGTTTACCTCGAGGAACATTGCCTCGTCGCGATCGATGTCGTAGACGAACTCGACCGTTCCGGCTGAGCGGTACTGCACCGAGCGAGCAAGCTGCTCGCTCGTTTCCGCGATGACGCGTCGCGTCGCGTCGGGCAGGTTCGGCGCCGGGGCCTCCTCGACGACCTTCTGGTTCCGGCGTTGCAAGCTGCAGTCGCGGTCCCCGAGCACGACGACGCCGCCCGCGCCGTCGCCGAGAATCTGCGCCTCGACATGGCGAGCCTTGACGATCTGGCGCTCGAGGAACACGCCGGCGTTGCCGAAATTCGTCCCGGCCAGCCGTGCGACGCGTTCGAACGCCGCGAACAGCTGGTCGGGCCCGTCGCACGACGCAATCCCGATGCCGCCACCTCCTCCGGTTGCCTTGAGCATCACCGGGTAACCGATGCGCTCGGCCTCGGCGATCGCCTCGTCGACGCCGTCGAGCAGGTCGCTGCCCTCCACCAAGGGCACCCCGGCCTCCTTGGCCGCCCGGCGCGCCGCGTGCTTGACGCCGAACAGCTCGAGCTGCTCGGGCGTCGGACCGACGAAGACGATGCCGGCCGCCTCGACCATGCGGGCGAAAACCGGGTCCTCGGAGAGGAACCCGTACCCCGGGTGGACCGCGCGCGCACCGGCCACCAGGGCGGCCTCCACAATGGCGTCGGCCCGGAGGTAGCTCTCTCGGGCGGGCGCCGGACCCAGGCGCACCGCCCGGTCCGCCATCCGGACGTGGGGAGCGCCACGATCGGCGTCGGAGTACAACGCCACGGTCTCGAGCCCCAGGGCCGAGGCCGTCCGCAAGATGCGGGCGGCGATCTCGCCACGGTTGGCGACGAGCAGGCACCCGAGCGTCGACGGGCGCTTCACCGCGCCCGCACCACGACGCGGACGGCAGTCGGATCGAAGCCGTTGCACGGGTTGTTGACCTGCGGGCAGTTCGAGATCAGCGTAAGGACGTCCACCTGCGCCCGCAACGTAAGCGACCGCCCCGGTGCCGATATGCCGTCGACGATGCCCAGCGTGCCGTCATCCTCGACCGGGACGTTCATGTACCAGTTGATGTTCGAGACCAGATCACGCTTCCCCAAGCCCCAGCGAGCGCCCTCGGCCAGGAAGTTCTCGACGCAGGCGTGCTGGGCCTTGGTGTGGTGGCCGTACCGCAGCGTGTTGGCCTCCTTCGAGCAGGCGCCGCCCAGCGTGTCGTGGCGGCCAACCTCGTCGGCGATCACGGTCAGGAGCGTTCGGCCGAGGTTCGACCGCAGTTCGCTCCCGGTCGTCAGGAAGATCGAACCTTGCCGCGCAATGGTGTCGGGCGCGCTGTAGCGCTCCGCCGTGTCGGCTGCGACATAGAAGAGGCAGTCCACGGCCTGATTGCCGTGAAGGTCGACGATCTCGAGTGTCCCGTCGGCGGGGATGATGCCGGACCACGGTGCGCGGGGTGGCACCACCGCGTCAGTAAGCGACATCGGGACTCCGTCCGGCGGGCACCCGGGCACCCAGATCGTCCACCGTGTTCTGGTAGGCCCGTTCACGCTCGGGTGACGACGACCACCACTGGTCCCCGCTCCGGGTGGGCTCCCCGGACCAGGCCAACACCTCGAGGGTCGACGCGTGCCAATCGTCTCGCGGATCGAGGGGGTGCGTGGTGTTGGCCAACAGCACCAGCAGGGGGAGCTCGGCCTTGAGCTCGACGGCGGCTGGACCGCCCGAGCCGCCATCCCACACCAGGCGGCCGGTGGAGGACTCGACGCGCACGCCCTTGAAGAAGGAGATGCTCGGGGGCAGATCCCTCGGCGTCAGGCCGTGCTTGGCCGCCGCCAAGACGAACAGCTCCCGTCCGGCCGGGGACTGACCCTCCGGACTGCCCGAGCCGTAGCGTTCCGTGTTGACCAGCAGCGTCGTCGTGCCGCAGATGGCGTCGTGGTGACCCGATGTGTCCGCGGTGACGGTGGCGAGAACCCGCCCTTGGTCCGAGAGCAGCTGTTGCCCGAGGCCGGTATATGCCTGCCATTGGATCTTCACCGTGTCGGCGACGCACAGCCGTTCCCAGGGTTGATCCGCCCGAAAGAGCAGGAGGTGGGCGCAGGCGTCGCCCTCAAGGTCGTGTAACCGGAGTGTGCTCCCCGGGGCGAGCACCTTGTGGCTGTAGCCACCGGGTGCAACCTTCTCCGCCCACACCAGGCGGGCGGGTTCGACGTGATCGGGAACGTCCGTGTAGGCGCAGGCCGGCACGGTGGGCATGTGCGCCACCACGGCGTCGCCCTGGGACCGTGCATGATCGCGCGCGCCCGACGTCGTCGCCGTGTCCCCGGTCATCGGGCTGGCCATGCACGTCCTTCCTGACTGCCCCTTGGCCAGTCATGATTATCTATCGCCTGATAGAAAACCAGGTCATGCGACCCACCTTCACGAGGCATTAACAATGGCGCCCGCGCACCCTCGTCGCGTGACGCGTCCCGTCGGTCGGCCCCGCGTGGTTCCGAGACGTATGGCCAGCAGTGTGCGCGAGGAGATCCTCATGGCTGCGGCAGGACTGTTCGAGGCGCACGGCTACACCGCCACCTCCACCCACGCGATCGCAGACGAAGCGGGACTGCGCCAGGCGTCGCTGTTCCACTACTTCGCGCGCAAGGAAGACATACTCACCGAGTTGCTCGACCGGACCCTGCGGCCGACTCTCGACGCCGTCCGGAACGACCCCCGCATGCGCAGCGCGCCGGACGTCGCTCTATGGTCCCTGGCCTGCACCGATACGGCAAACCTGTGCCGGGGACCGAGGAACCTGGGTGCGCTGCAGCTGCTCCCCGAGGTCCGTGGTCCGCAGTTCGAATGGTTCTGGCGCCGCCGGCACCAATTGTTCCGCGTCTATGTCCGGCAGATCGCACGTGGCTGTGAGAGCGGCGACTTCCTGCGCTCTGACTCCAACACCACCGGCGAGCTCGTCTTCGGTCTGGTCGAGAGCGTGATCACCGCCCGTCCTCACTTCCGTCGCCGTGCAACGACCCCGGTGGTCATTGCCGACGCCGCGCTGCGGATCTGCGGCGTCGCGCCGAGCCGCGTCCGCGCCGTCGCACGAACCTCGCACGCGCTTGAAGGTAGATGAACAACAGATGTCGTAGCGCCCTGTTCATCCACTCGAAACTTTCTCGAACTGACCTTGAAACAGAATCGGGTTTGAATCGGATCCGTTCATTGCAAATCGAACGGAGTCGATACGAGCACGCGAGGAGGTCAGATGGAGCAACCGGCGCCCATGTTCTTCGGCCGGCCGGTGCTGCTGAGCATCGATATCCAACGCGGCTACGCCCTTCCGCCCGAACAGATGGGCATCACGCTCATGGGTGGGCAGGAGGCAATGGTCACCAACGCCGAACGGATCGTCGGGGCGGCCCGGGCCGCCCGCATCCCGGTCGTCTTCTTCTCGGAGGAGCACCGAACGGACGGGATCGACTTCGGTCGCGAGCTTGACGGCGACGAAAGTGTGCACTGCGTCGAAGGCCGGCAGGGCACCGAGCTGTGGCCGACACTTGTGCCGGGTCCGGGCGAGTACCACATACGCAAGCGCCGCTATTCGTGCTTCTTCGGCACCGACCTTGAGATCCTCCTGAAGGGCCTGGGCGCCTCGACGCTGATCCTCATCGGCGGCCTGACCGACGTGTGCGTCCATTACACCTACGTCGACGGCCACCAGCACGACTACCACGTCCGGGTGATCAGTGACTGTGTCATCGGATCGTCGCAAGCCCGGCACGTCGCGTCGCTCAGCGCGATGGAGTACCTCCAGCACGGCGCCTGCCGGACCACGTCCGAGTTCATCGACGCGGCGGCGGCATTTGCCTCCTCTTCGGGGACCACAACTGCACACAAAGGAGCAGCATGATTGGTAGTTTCACCGCGTTGGCTCGCACGGCTCGGCGCGGGCTGGTCTCGTGCACATTGGTGGCGCTCGCGGCGGCACCGACGATCGTGCTCGCGTCTTCCGGGCCGGCGGCGGCGCAGGGATTCCCCACCAGCCACACCCTGAACCTGAGCTTCTTGCAGGACCCCGGCCAGCCGCCGGACCCTGACGTCTACTACGCAGGGCAGGGGCTGACGCTCACCCGCAACATGTACCAGGGACTCCTGAACTACAAGCCCGGCACGGCAGCCCGTGTCCTCGTGCCCGATCTCGCCACGAGCTGGACCGTCTCGAAGGACGGACTGGTCTACACGTTCCAGCTCCGCCATGGAGTGCTCTTCCACGACGGCACGCCGTTCACCTCGGCCGCCATCGCCCCCGACTTCGCACGGCGAACCGCGGTCAACGGCGGCCCCGCCTACATGGTCTCCGATGTCGCCTCCGTAGCGACGCCGAATCCCTACGAGGCGGTCATCACGTTGAAGACGCCGAACACAGCTTTCCTCGACTTCATGGCCGCCCCCTACGGCCCGGCC
>DATAYX010000231.1:0-10474 GCA_036272355.1 Acidimicrobiales bacterium | reverse complement strand
TCTGCCGCCAAGATCCCGGGGCTCATGCTGTCCGCCATGCGGCACTGATCTCCCGGAGCGAGCCGGCGAAAACCGCCGCCTCGTCGGCTATGTTGCGGTCGACTCAGCGACGACAGGTGGAGGTGACATGACCGACACTGAAACCGGCACCACGCCCGCGCAGTGCGCGAGTTGCGGGAGAGCCTTCCGGGGGGGCGAGCGCTTCTGCGAATGGTGCGGCGCGGCCAACACGGCCGACGGGTCCGCCCAAGCCGCGAGCGCTGGCGGACCGGCACAACCAACCCCCTACAGTGGCGCACCGCCGCCGCCCCCACCGCCGGGCTACGGCTCGCCGCCGTATGCGCATCCAGGCGTGGTTCCGCAGGGCTACCCCGCATACCCTCCCGCGGTCCAGACAACCAACGGCTTCTCCATTGCCTCCCTGGTGCTCGGCATCGTCTGGGTGTTCGGGCTCGGCGCGATCCTTGCCGTGATCTTCGGCTTCGTGGCGCGAAAGCAGATCCGCGAGAGCGGCGGACGGCAGGGTGGGGGCGGGATGGCTCTGGCCGGCATCATCCTCGGCTTCGTGGGCATCGCCGGCTTGATTCTGTGGATCGTGTTCGTCGCTGTCGTGGTGAACAACATCAACAACACGTGCCTGAATCAGTTCCCGAACAACCCCAACTCCGCGTGTGGCAACAGCAACTTCAACACGGGAACCTCGGGCAACACATTCAACACGGGGTCGTTGGGCAACTCGATGTCCTCGACCAACAGCGGGTCGACCGGGTCGACGTCGAACGGCGGCACCAGAGGCGTCGTGCACGGCCCGGCCTCTGCCTTCTTCTAGACCTGCGAGCGCGGTCGGCGCAGAGCTTCGGCGATACCGCCTGTTACATCGTCTTGGCGCGCAGCTGCGGCACGGCGTAGGGAGCCGCCGCGACGATTGCGGCTATCAGCGCGAGGAAGGCGCCGAACTCCCACCCAACGCCCGATCCGCCTGGCTTGTCGATGAACGCGATGAACACGAGCACCAAGTTGACGATCGTGGCCACCATCATCACGGTCAGGTGCGGGACGTCCTGGCTGATCGGCAGCCGGTCCCAGCCGGCACGCAGCACGAGGTAGGCCACGATCAGGATGTCCAGGATCATCACTATGTAGAGGAATCCGTGCGCCGAGAGGCCGCTCGCGGTCACGGTGATGCCGATGACCGTGATTCCGAACCACGACAGGAACAGCGAGATGAGCAACACGATCGTTGCGATCCCCGCGATCCGGTCTGCCATCGACCAACGGGCGGCGTCGAACCTGAAAGGCGGCGCGCTCGAGCCGGTGCCCGAGGCTGCCGCGCCGGGAGGTGCCCCCGCCGCCGGCGGAGGCGGTGCGCCCGGGCCGGCGGCCGACGCGAGGCTTGCGCCGCAATTCGGACAGAAAGTTGCCGCGTCGGCGGCTTCGCTCTGACACTGAGGGCAGGTCTTCGGCATGACGGCCTCCATCGGTTGTGCGCCGGGTGGCCCGCGTGACCCCCCACGCTTCATGGCTGCGACGCCGGAGCGCCGAGCCCCCCAATTCTATGGGGGTAGGAGGCCTCTGACTAGGGATGGAGGCTCAACGGGTGCCCAAGGTTCCAGAGCCCTGGGCACCCGCTCGGTGGTGACGGGTTTTGGGTGGCGCCACCGTGATCCGGGCCAAGGAGTCTCCGCCCGCGGCGATGCAGGTGGTGGCGGTGGGGCACGACAGGGCCGTCAGGGTCAGCGGCACGTATGCGGCCGACGACAGGTGGAAGGTCGCCCCGGCGTCACCGCTCTGAGCCACGCCGCCGGTGCCGACGGCGGGGGTGCCCTTCCAAACCGTTCCCACCATGGCGCACACGGTGGCCGTCGGGCACTCGATGTCGAACACGGCGGCCACCGGGAGAGAGCTCGTCACCGGCCGCCATGTATGGCCACCGTCCGTGCTGTCGAGGAGCGCGCCCTTCGCGGGGACGACATTGTTCACCGACGACGACGTCGAGCCGGCGGCGAGGCAGGTGGTGGAAGTGGAACAGGTCGCGCTGCGCAGCACGCCGATGCCGTTGGGCACCGAGGCCAAGGACCACGTCCGTCCGCCGTCGCCGCTGAGCGCCACGGCACCCTCGCCGGTACCGGTCCCGGTCGGCACATAGCCGGCCACGAGGCAAGGTCCGCCGGGCGTGCATGAGAGGTCGTCGCTCGCGAGGAAAAGTGACGGCATATTGCCTTGGCGCTGCCATGCCTGGCCGAAGTCGGTGCTAGTCGCCGACCAGATAAACGAGCCGTCGCTGACGACCGCGAGGCACTCGGTCGCTGATGAGCACGAGACCGTGATCACGGTGAGGGCCCCCGTGGGTGCCGCCACCGGGTTCCAGGTCGCGCCGCCGTTGGTCGTAGCGAGAACGACGCCACTACCCGGGAGGGACGCGCCGTTCGAGCCCACCGCGAGGCAATCGGTCGGTGTCGGACACGACACCCCACTCAGTTGCGGGATGCTTCCACCGGCGACGTGTTGTGCTCGCCAGGTCCTGCCACCATTCGTCGTTGCGACGATCACGGTCGTGGACCCCGGGCGCGCTGCGGCATTGGGACGTGCGACCCCGACCGCCCAACAGCGCCGGGCGCTGGCACAGGACAGCGCTCCGAGCTGGCCGGTGCCCGCGGGTGCGGGCTGACCGAGCACGAGCGGCGTGCCCGTGGGCGCACCCAGGATGTGGGGCGTGCGGGACGATCCGGACTTGGCATTCGCCGTGCAGCCGGTCGCGGCGAGCGCGACGGCTGCGAGCAGGAGTGTCAGCCGCCAGCCGGATCGCCGGGCACCCCAGTGGCGAAGCACGGTGCAAGGGACCACGACGGGTTGACAATAGTGGTGGCGCACCCGTTTTCGGGGGAATCGTTGTCTACGCTCGCAGCGGTGGACTGGGTCGACTTGCTGATCATCGGGCTGATATTGCTGGCCGCGGTCCACGGCCTGCGGCTGGGCGCGTTGACCCAGATCCTGACGTTCGGCGGGTTCTGGTTGGGCTTGTGGCTCGGCATCCTGGTCTGGACGCACCTGCTCAAGACGCCGCACGAAAGCGCGACCCGAGCGATCGTGGTCATCGCGTTGGTGATGGCCACGGCCAGCGGGCTCGGCTACCTCGGCCGGATGATCGGCACCTACAGCAATGTGAGCCTGCGCCGTCACCATCTGGGCAACGTGGACGCAACGCTCGGGGTCGGTGTCGCCGTTGTGGCCGTCCTGCTGTCGGTCTGGCTCGTCGCAGCCGTGATCTCGTCGCCCAACAGCCGGTTCGCGTCTCTCGACGCGGCGGTCAACCGCTCGGACATCTTGCACTCGATCGACCGGGTCCTGCCGCAGACACCCTCGATCTTCAACGACCTGCAGAACTTCCTCAACAGCCAAGGGTTCCCCCAGGTCTTCTCGACGCTGACCCCGCCATCGACGCCGAATGTCGCACCCCCGACGACCGCGCAGACGAGAGCCCTGGCCAACCCCGCCGTCTTCTCCACCGTGAAGATCCTCGGCACCGCATGCAGCAACGAACAGGAGGGGTCCGGCTTCGTCGTGGGCCCCGGTCTGGTCGCCACGAACGCGCACGTCATCGCGGGGGAGAGCTCGGGCAACACCCAGGTGCTCGTCGGCGGTACGGCGTACAACGCGACGCCCGTGTTCTTCGACCCGTCCTTCGATCTCGCGGTGCTCCGGACCAATGCGCCGCTCGGGCCGGTACTGACCATCAGCTCGAGCCTCGTGCCGAACGGCACGCAGGCAGCGCTGTTGGGCTACCCGGAGGACGGGCCGCTCACCGTCAGCCCCGCCGGCGTGACCGAGGAGGTCACGGCGATCGGCAAGGACATCTACAACAGCGGGTCCGTCACCCGCGGTGTCTATGCCCTCGCCGCCACGGTGTTGCCCGGCAACTCGGGCGGACCGCTCATGGGGCCGGGCGGCCAGGTCATCGGTGTCGTCTTCTCACGTTCGACCGTCTATTCCAACGTGGGCTACGCCTTGACATCGCCCGGGGTCCTGTCTCGCGTGCAGGCGGCCGAACACCACGCGGCCGTCAGTACGGGCGCCTGTATTTCGGGCTGAGCGGGGTCCCAGGGGCGAGCGGTCGGAAGTACGCCGGTTCTCCTGTGACGCGGCAAGAATGAGGACATGGCCCAACGCATCGAGGACTACGCCGTCATCGGCGATCTCCAGACGGCCGCACTTGTCGGCATCGACGGGTCCATCGACTGGCTCTGCCTGCCCCACTTCGACTCTCCTGCGTGTTTCGCGCGTCTGCTCGGTCACAAGAACCACGGCTTCTGGCAGCTCGCGCCGGCCGGGGCCCCCAACAGCATCCTCGCCACCCGGCGCTGGTACCGCCCCGACTCGCTCGTCCTCGAGACGGAGTTCGACACGGCGACGGGCACCGTGCGGATCACGGACTGCATGCCCAAGCGCGATGGGTATCCGCACCTCGTGCGCTCCGTGGAAGGCGTGAGCGGCACGGTCGACATGCGCATGGAGTTCGTCGTGCGCTTCGACTACGGCGACGTCGTCCCCTGGGTGACGACGCACGACGGCCTCACCCGACTGACGGCGGGACCGGACTCGGTCGCGCTCTGGCACCGGGTCGATGCGAAGGGCAAGGACCTGCGCACGGTGGCCGACTTCACCGTGACCCCGAACCAGCGCTTCCCGTTCACCCTGGTGTGGTACCCCTCCCACGAGGAGCCACCGCCGCCACTCGACAGCTGGTACGCGGTCCATCTCACCGAGGCCTATTGGACCGAATGGTCCCAACAATGCTGCTACCAGGGCCCCTATCACGATGCCGTCATGCGTTCGCTCATCACCCTCAAGGGATTGACCTATGAGCCGACCGGTGGCATCGTCGCTGCGGCGACGACGTCATTGCCCGAGGCGCTCGGGGGCAACCGCAACTGGGACTACCGCTACTGCTGGCTGCGGGACGCGACGCTGACTCTCGAAGCCCTGATGCGGGGCGGCTACTTCGCCGAGGCCATGGCATGGCGTGACTGGCTCCTCCGGGCGGTGGCCGGCGACGTCGCCAAGCTGCAGATCATGTACGGACCGGCGGGGGAGCGGCGTCTCGACGAGTGGGAGGCGTCGTGGCTCCCGGGCTACGAGAACTCAGCGCCCGTGCGCATCGGCAACGCTGCGTCCGAGCAATACCAACTCGACGTGTACGGCGAGGTCATGTCGGCGCTGTACTCGTCAGCGCGGACCCAGGGAGTGCACTCCGAGACGGCGTGGGAGCTGCAGATGGAGCTCATCAAATTCATCGAGAAGGGATGGACGCAGCCCGACGACGGCATTTGGGAGGTGCGTGGGCCCCGGCGTCACTTCACCCATTCCAAGGTCATGGCGTGGGTGGCGGTGGACCGGGCCGTGCGGACGCTCGAGGAATGGCCCGAGCTCACGGGGCCACTCGAAGAATGGAAGACCCTGCGCCACGACATCTTCACCGAAGTGACGGAGAAGGGCTACAACCAGGACGTCGGCGCCTTCACCCAGTACTACGGCTCGGACAAACTCGACGCCAGCGTGCTCATGATCCCCCTCGTGGGCTTCTTGCCTCCGACCGACGAGCGGGTGATCTCGACGGTCGAGGCCATCGAGGACAACCTGATCGACCACGGCTTCGTGCTCCGCTACCGCACAGACGACGACGGATCGGTCGACGGGCTCACCGGGCGCGAGGGTGCGTTCTTGGCCTGTTCGTTCTGGCTCGTGGACTGCCTCCACATGATCGGCCGCGAGGACGATGCCGTCGAACTGTTCGAGCGCTTGCTTGCGTTGCGCAACGAGCTGGGACTGCTCTCGGAGGAATACGACCCGTTCGCCGGACGGTTGGTCGGCAACTTCCCGCAGGCTTTCTCGCACGTGTCGCTCATCAACTCGGCGTTTCGTCTCAGCGGGAACGATCCGCTGGCGACGGCGGCCGCCGAGGACGGACGGGTGCTCATGAACACGTTCAACCCGACTTCCCCGGTGTTCCAGCGCATGCAGGCCCTCGGGCGGAGCAAGCTCTCGGTGAAGAAACGCGAAGGATCGACTCGCTGAGCGCGCTCACCGAGACCGGACGGAAAGGAAGAGACGCGTGAAGGCTCTGACCGTGGTCCCCCTGAAGGCAGACAGCGGCGACCTGACCGACATGCCCGAACCGCCCGAGTCCGACGGCCCCGTGCTGGTCGAGACGATCGCCATCGGTGTATGCGGCACCGACCTCGAGATCTGCTCCGGGGCCTACGGCTGGGCCCCTCCCGGCGAGCAGCGGCTCGTGCTCGGGCACGAGTCGCTCGGGCGCGTCCTCGAGGCGCCGGCGGGTGGCGACCTGGCTACGGGGGACCTGGTGGTCGGCATCGTGCGCCGTCCCGACCCCGTGCCCTGCTCCAACTGCGCAGTGCTCGAATGGGACTTCTGCCGCAACGGCCAGTACACCGAGCGCGGCATCAAGGAGCACCACGGCTACTGCTCCGAGCGCTACCGCAACACTCCGGACTTCACCATCAAGGTCGATCAGAGCCTCGGTCTCCTGGGCGTGCTGCTCGAGCCGACCAGCGTGGTGGCGAAGGCGTGGGAACAGGCTGACCGCGTCGGGGCCCGCGCCCACTGGGCGCCCAAGACCGTGCTCGTCACCGGCGCCGGGCCGATCGGTCTGCTGGCGGCGCTGATCGGGGTCCAGCGCGGGCTCGACGTGCACGTGCTGGACCAGGTGACGACCGGCGTGAAACCGGATCTGGTCCACGATCTCGGCGCCACGTACCACACCGGCAAGGTGGCGGACGCGGTACCGGCGCCCGACATCATCATCGAATGCACCGGTGTGCCCGTGCTGGTGTTCGACGCCATGTCCAACGTCGGGCCGGGCGGCGTCGTCGTGCTGACCGGCGTCTCGTCGGGCGGCCATACCATCGACGTCGACGAGGGCATGCTCAACCGGTCGATGGTGCTCGAGAACGTTGCGGTCGTCGGGTCCGTGAATGCGAACCGTCGTCACTACGAGGCGGCTGCAGATGCCCTCGCCAAGGCGGACCGCTCCTGGCTCGAGCGGCTCGTCACGCGACGCGTGCCGCTCGAGCAGTGGCGCGATGCCCTCACCCGGGCGCCCGACGACGTCAAGGTGGTGATCGAGGTCAACACGCCATGAGGGATCCCGGGGTGTGCGCGGCGTGAGCGGGTCGCATTCGCACGGCGGCCAGCGCCACCGCCATGTCGATGCCGGCCTGCATGTGCACGACCCCGAGAGCGGCGAGGCCCTGCCGGTGGTGCCGCCGCCGCGTCGGATCGCCGACGGCGTGCTCGAGATCGACACCATGCTCGGCGGCTGGGAGCGGGTGACGGCGGGGTACCTGATCGAGGGCTCGGCGCCGGTGCTGATCGAGACCGGCAGCCAGACCTCGGTTCCGGTGCTCCTTGCCGCGCTGGCCCAGATCGGGATCGGGCCGGCGGAGTTGGCGGGCGTAGCGGTCACCCACATCCACCTCGACCACGCGGGCGGGGTTGGGAACGTCGCAGAGGCATTCCCGTCCGCCACCGTGTACGTCCACGAGAAAGGCGCGCGGCACCTGGCCGATCCCACCCGACTGATCGACTCGGCGGCACGTGTCTACGGGGGCCTCCTCGATTCGCTCTACGGGAGGCTCGACCCCACGCCGGCGGAACGGCTGCACGTGCTCGAAGACGAGGAGGTGATCGAAGTCAGCCCCGATCGCACCCTTGTCGCCGTCGACTCACCGGGCCACGCCAAACATCACGTCGGCCTGCACGACTCCCTCAGCGGCGTGCTCTTCGCCGGCGACGCGGTGGGCGTGAAACTGCCCGACGGGGGTGTGCTGCGACCGTCGACCCCGCCGCCGGACTTCGACCTCGACCAGGCCATCACCTCGCTCGGGAAGTTCGCGGCGCGCCGCCCCTCTGGCATCGCGCTGGCGCACTACGGACTGCTCGAACAGCCCGAGGAGCTGCTCGCCGAGGCGGAAGAGACCTTGCGCCAATGGGCCGAGACGGCCGAGAAGGCGTACCGCGAAGGCACCGACATCGCCGCCGCGCTCTCTGCCCGATTCGACCCCCTGCTCGGCGACATCGACGCCGCGCACAAGGAGAAGTTGGACATCATGAACGGGGTCCACTCCAACGCAGCAGGGTTTCGCCGCTGGCTCGAAGGGCGCGACACACCGCCCCCGAACTGACGCCGGCTGCCGCGCCCCCCGGTCGGTGACGCGATGAGCGTCAGACGACGAGCTTGGCTCGCAGCTCCTCTTGGCGTACTTCGAAGTCGTCGAGCGAGATGCGGCCGTCGGCCAGGTCCTCGTGTAGCGCGGCGAGCTGCTCGAGCAGCTGCGTCTGGTCGACCTCCTCCGCCGACGGTGCGGTGGACCGCTCTTCCGCTGCGGCGACCTTGTCCTCCTTGCGCGCCATGCGGTCGTCCATCTTCGCCTTGGCCCTCTCCTTCTTGGCCTGGTCGCGCTGCAATTTTCCGAATGTCGAACGTGCACGTGCCACGGTTCACTCCTTTCCGGCCGCCGAGGGACGACCAGGTACTGACACGGCCAGGCAACGCCTCGCCGCTGTTCTCGCCGCTCCCGCCATGCGGCGGGCCCCTGCGGGCCCGAGCGGAGGAGGTGGGATTTGAACCCACGGTGCCCATGAGGCACAACGGTTTTCGAGACCGTCCGATTCGGCCGCTCTCGCACTCCTCCGAGCGGAGATCCTAGCGGCTCTGACCTGCTCCAAAGGAGTCGCCAGACGCTCGATCGTTGCGCCGGTCGGCAAAAAACGAGGTCAGGAGTGCGCCACATTCCTCGGCGCGCACACCACCTGTGACGGCGATCTCGTGGTTGAGCCGCGGGTCGGCACACAGGTTGTAGAGGGTGCCGCAGGCGCCCGCCTTGGGGTCGGCCGCGCCGTAGACGAGCCGTCCCACCCGGGCCGCGACCAGGGCGCCCGCGCACATCGGGCAGGGCTCGAGCGTGACGACGACCGTCGCGTCACGGAGCCGCCACGCACCGAGTGCAGCCGCCGCCTCGCGCAAGGCGAGGAGCTCGGCATGGGCGGTCGGGTCGTTGCTGCGTTCCCGTTCGTTGTGGCGCCGGGCGACCACCTGCCCGTCGACCAGGCACGCGGCGCCGACGGGCACCTCACCCTCGCTCGCCGCGGCCCGCGCTTCGGCCAAGGCGATCTCCATGGCGTCCGCATCGCTCGTCGGTGGGGAGGGCTCGGGGGTGGCGATGGGCCAAGTATGGGAGCCCTGCGGCGGCCGGCGAAAGTCGGCACCCGCCTCTGCACGCCCGATGACCTGGCTCTTCGGATGTGTCACGACATCGGAGACCGCCGACCGGGCATCCGGCGAACCCGCAGAGCGGAGGAGGTGGGATTTGAACCCACGGTTGGTTGCCCAACACACGATTTCCAGTCGTGCCGATTCGGCCGCTCTCGCACTCCTCCGTGCTTGCAGCCTGGTCAGGCTAACGGCACCCGAGGTCCTCGTCAGAGACGTCCTGGTCACGCCGTTGCCCTTCGCGACCGCCTCGAGATCGGCGTCCCCGTCGGGCGGCGACGAGCGGGGCAAGACCTCGGAAAAGCGCTCTACCTCGGGCTTTCTCGGCCTGGTCCAGGTTACAGCGTTCACCTTCGGGTTACTTTGACGTTCCCTAACGTTCATCTTCGTGTAACCTTCAAGAAAGGTTGGAGACCGGAGGTGGGTGATGGCAAGGCAAGGGGAACGGGAGATGACCCCGGACAGCGGGGCGAAGGATGCGGCCGGCGCTGCGACCGCCTTTCGCCGCATGCTCGTGGCGATCGACGAATCGCAAGCCGCCGAGGCGGCGATCGGTCTGGTCGCCGAGTGGGTGGACGGGCCGGGGGCCGACGTGCACATCGTCCAGGTGATCGAGGCGCGCACGCAGCGACGCAGCAGCGTCGGGTCCGACGGCGCCGCCATGGCAGACGAGCCGTCGCATCGGCTCGTGGTGCAAGCGCCGACGCTGGGTGCGCGCAACCGTCAGCTGGTGCACGGCATCGCCGGCGCCGCGGAAGACTTCGGCGCCGACGTCATCGTCCTCGGCCTGGACCGGCCGCGCCTGGCCGGCCACCGGCTCGCGCCCAGCCTGCGGGAGCAGTTGATGCGCGCCACCGACCTGCCCGTCTTGGTGGCGCCCCGTCCACCGTCGAACGGCCGGCGCCAGCACCGACTGGCGCCGGACTTCCACCGCGACGAGGAGCGGGCGGACACCGCTCGCCGCTCTGTCCGTGTTTGACCGCGTGGTCGTCGGGGCCGCCGACTCCGAGGGCGCAGAGCGGGCCTTCCGCCGCGCCCTCGCCCTGACGCAGGCGACCGGCGGGACACTGCACATCGTCGCCGCCATCGACAGCAAGCGGGACAGCGAAGCCGTGCCGTACTTGCCCGAAGAGTTCCGCTACACGGAGTTCGGAGCGGGCGCCACGGACTGGCTCCTCGCGAGGC